>CANSDD010000040.1 GCA_947645535.1 uncultured Mycoplasmatota bacterium | reverse complement strand
ATTTTAGTCAAATTAAGTTTTTAAATATTGACTTTTATTTTTGAAAATTCCCTTAATAAATTTTCTATGTTGAAATTCATATTTTTGTTATTTATTAACTCAGAATAACATCCAAAAGAAAAAAAGATATATTTCTACATCTTTACTTCTCTATAAGTTTCATCAAAAATAGAATATAAAATCCCTTTTACTGGTTTCCCTAACTTTTTACTTATCACTTTCATATAACCTTTTACTTGTTCATCATAAGAATCTTTATCAATATGCTTTAATTTATAATCAATAATATAAGCATAATTCTTATCTACTACTAATAAATCTATTATTCCATGAAATTCTGTATTTTCATCTTTCTCCATAAATTCTAGTTCTGGATAAAATTCTGGAAACTTTAAATCACTCCAAAAAGGTTGTTCAAAAAAAGCTGTAATTTTCTTCTTCTCAAAATTAGATAAATCAAACTTATCAATACTAGAATTTATATTTTTATAATCTACATATTGTAAGCATTCATGTAGTTTAATCCCAAGTTCTAGCCTTTTCTGCTCTTCCTTATCTATCATATGATAACTTTCAGAAAAATGATTTTGTTCTATTCTCTCTTTTTCTAATGTGAGAGTGATATAATCTAGTGTTTCTTTTGATTCATGAAGAGTCTTTTTAAAATTATTTTCTTTTATTTGTTCATACGATTTTGTTAAACGAATATCTTCTAATGATACTTCTTTCATATACGGAATTAATTTGGACTTAATCGAAACTAATATATCATAAAAGCTTTGATAAGATAGTCGTATATTAGAATCTACAATCCCATCACTATTTAACTTATCATCTGCATCTACATCACTTAAATTTGCAACTAATATCATCTTTTCTTTTGCTCTTGTAAGTGCTACATAGAAAACTCTCAGTCGTTCAGATACATCTTCTTTTTGATAATTTTCTTTCACCAACTCTTTATAAAACGTTTCTCTAATTCCTTCTTCAAAATAAGGAACAACAAATCCATATTTATTACTGAATAAAAATTTTTCTTTTAAATCAGCTTTTGAAAACTGTTTTTGTAATCCTGCATAATAACAAATATGATACTCTAATCCTTTTGATTTATGTATAGTCATTACATTTACTGAATTATTGGAAGAATCTTGACTCATTTGAAATGTTACATCTACCTCTCCATCCATTGCTTCTTTTAAATAATCAATAAAATCTTCTATTTGATATCCCATTTTTTCTAAATTTCTAGTTACATCTAATAAATAATCAAGTTTTATATTTAATAATTCTATATTTGTAAAGTGTAAAATTTGGTGATAAATATCAAATACTTGGTATATCTCTTCTAATAATTCTGATAATGTATGCGTTTTAGAAAAGTGAGCCAAAGATAGCATTTTCTTTTGTATTTCATTTATTTTAAAGTGTTCATCATTCAAACCACTTAATAAATTTTCCTTATGTTCTGTTAAAAAGGAAAATAATTCTTCATCATTAAAATTTCCTAATACTGATCTAGAAATACTTGCAACAGCATAACGTAAATGATCTTTGGCATATTTATAATCTAATAATGATAATATCCATTTCATAATATTTTGAATGATAAATATTTCATCAGAATAAGCAAAATCCTCATCTTTATGAATAGTCAAAGGGATTTCTAAGAAAGTAAAAATTTTTCTATATAAATCAAATGATGATTTTCGATCTAGCAAAATAGAAAAATCACTATAACGAATATCTCTAAGTATTTTATTATCTTTGTCATATACTTGATAATGATTTTCTACTTTTTCTTTAATATCAAAAGCTATCATAAATGGCTCTATTTCAGTTGTACGATATTTTTTAGAAATCTCTGTATTTTTATATTCATAATTCAATATTTCAAAATGATTATTTTGCGTTGTCTTTCCTTTTTCTTCATAACTATTATTTCCAAATACCATAGCATGTCCAGAACTATAATCAGCTCCTCCAATTTCCTCATCCATAATTTTTTCAAATATAAAATTGATATCTTCTAACACTTCTCTTCTAGAACGAAAATTTTTATTCAAATCTATTTTTTCACCATCTTGATGATTACTATAACGATTATATTTATCCATAAAAATACTTGGATTCGCATTTCTAAATCGATAAATAGATTGTTTGATATCTCCTACCATATAAACGTTATGATTAGAAATAAGTGAAATAAAATAATCGCCAATATCATTTGTATCTTGATATTCATCAATCATAATTTCTTTAATATTCTCTTTCATTTGATTACAAATATTAGGATTTTTTTCTAATAATTCTATTGCCAATCTTGCAATATCAGAAAATTCATACATATTGTTTTTTCTTTTATATTCCAATACTTTCTCATCAAAACGAGTTAAAAGAGAAATTAAAATAGAAATAGTATCTTTTGTATTTAAAATTGATTTTTTTAAAGTTTCTCTATCTTTATATAAGCAGAGCAACTTTAGTTTTTCCATTTGTTTTTTTATTTTTTCATAACATTCTTGTAAACCTACTTTTTCTTCTTCATCAATCTTTGTACTCCGTGTAAAGGAAATCGTTTTATACCCCAATATAAACTCTCTATAATCATCATAATGTTCACACTTTAACAAAGGATCAAAATTTTGAATCACTTTTTGCGTAAACTCTATTGATACTGAATGATATGATTTTTCATTTAATTCTTCTAAAAGACGAAAAATATTATCTTTCTTTATTTTTAAAATTGACTCATATTCTTCTATTCTTTTATCAATTATTTCATTCATATAATTGATTTCTAAATAATTATTTAAATAATCTTGCTTATGTGCTAAAGTTTCAAGTGATTTATTGAGTGATAAACAAGTTTTTTTTATTTTTTCATCATCTTTTATAGTAAATGTATCTAATAATTTCAAAAATAAAGGATCTTTCTTTTCATAAAATTCATCAAATACCTCATTTAATAATTCCCGTTTTTTCTTTTCTAAAACAATATTATCTGCAATATCTATTTGTTTACTAATACCAAGTAAATAATGATACTTTTTTACTAAAGATAAACTATAACTATCAAATGTAGTAATACTCGCACTATCTACTTTTTCTAACTCTTTTTCTAATTCTATATGACCATTTTTTATTTGTTCTTTTAATTTTTTTCTAACTCTAGCTTTCATTTCAAATGCTGCTGCTTTGGTAAATGTTAATACAACAAGAGAAGAAATACTAATTCCTTGTTTTAATTTTTCAATAATTCTTTCTGTCAATACTGCTGTTTTCCCACTTCCAGCCCCTGCACTTACAATAATGTTACTTCCATCTTGATAAATGGCTCTCCACTGTTCATCTGTCCATGTTGCATTAGTTGGTTTTATTGGAATCATACTTTTTCACCTCCTAAAAACTCTAAATCATCATATTCTTTTAATGTTGTTACATTTTTCATCTTTAAGTAACAAATATCACGATAATGACAATATGCACAACTACTTACTTTATTTCCAAACTCACTTTCAAATTTTTTAGGGTTAATAGGAAACTCTGCATTTTCTATTGCTTTTTCTACTTCTTCTATTTTAGATTTTACAACTTCCAGTAATTGTTCTAATATATGTTCATCTAATAAGCGTTTGGAACTATAAAAATCTCCATCTTGTTTTATTCTTATTCCTTTTACATAACTAGATAATTCACAATTCTGGTCTAATGCTTTCACATAATCCATTCTCTTTAAACTAATTCCATCTAATTTACTCTGTTCCCATAATAAATCTTCTAACGTTTTTCCCTCCGTGTAATTTGGAATAGATGAAGAAATAGATTCAATATAAGCACCTCCAAGTTTAAAATTATCAAAACGTTTATCATTAGAAATCAAATATAAATATAACAATAATTGCATATCCATTCCATAAATAACTTTTGATAAATCATTAGATGCTGCTCCAGTTTTATAATCTATCACTATCACATAACAATTCTTTTCATCTGAAAAAGTCATAATTTTATCTATTTTTCCAAAAATACAAAATGTGATTTGTTTTTTCTCTAACCATTCTATTTTTTCTTCAAAATAAGTTGGCTTAAAAGAAGACCTAGAAAGTTGGGCTTCCATAACATCAATCAATCTTTTTATTTCATTTTCATATTTATTAAAATAGAACTCTTTTTTGCTAATTGGTGCTATTTCAATTTTATTTAATTCTTCTATGATAATTTCTTCTATCTTTTCTTTATTTTGAAAATAACGCTCTAATATTGTATGAAATAAATTTCCAACAATTAAGCTAGGCGTCTCTTCATATGGAGGAGTAATTTTTAAAATAGATCCAACATAATATTTAAATGGACATTCAAAAAACTTTTGCATTCCCGTATAAGAAAGTAAAACATAAGAAATTCGTTTTCTAAATTCATCTTCACTGATTCCAGTAAACTGATTATCATAAGAATTATAATATAAGTTTTCAATTCCATATAATGTATTTAAATGGTTATTTTTAACATTAAAATTAACAAATTCATCCAAAGCAGAATTTAATAAATATTCGTTATAATAATGATTAGAATATTGATATTTTTTTAATGTTATATCTACTTTTTTTACTTCTTTATAATATTCAATAAAAGGAGCAGGTAAAAATTCTTTAAAAGGATTTTTCTTTTTATAACTAACAAATACATGAGGATAACTTTCTATTTTTTGTTTTATTTTTTCTTCTTCCCCTATCGTTTTTTCTAAAGAGGTAGGAAGGAATAATAACTTCTTTTGTTCATCCGAAAAATAATCTGTATCTTCGTAAATGCTAGGAAATTCTCCTAAATTTGCGCCTAATAAGAAAATATAATCATCCTCTTCAAATACACTATTTTTAAAATCTACTTCTTTTACAACATTTCTATATACCTCACCTTTCACATTTGTATGTTTTAAGTCATAAAGTAAAATTTCTTTAATTTCTGAAAATAGGCGATTCTTATTATAATACCGATTAAAAATAGTAATCAATTGTTCATATATTTGTTGATTAAAATCATTTTCTATAGGATATTCTTCTTTTAATACTTCTAATAACTCTTCTAATTTTGAAAGTGGCTCATCCCATACAATATGTTTTAAAAATGTTTGAATCATTTGATATTCAAATAAAGTGTGTGATTTTTTTCTTGCAAAAGGAATATGAAAATAGTGAAATATTTTAGATAAAGTGCTACTATAATCATTATTCATTTCTCCTAAGTAAATATGGTTAATAGATATTCCTTCTTGTAATAACTTAGAAATTTCTTCAGCTACTCCTACTACTTCTTCTTCTAGTGTTTCATATTCGGTAATGGAAGGAAGATATGTCTTTACTTCTTCTTCTACATATTCTACATTTTCTAAAATTTGTTCAAAAAATTTCATTTCATAAGGCTTATATCCATAAATAATTACTTTTTTATTTTTTATATATTCATTAAAAGCAGAATGATAAATAAGTAATTTTTTTTCTTTTAACCATTCTTTTTGTTGATATAAATTAGGAAAATTTTGATTATCTAATATATAATAAAGTGCCTCTAATATAATCGCTCCATTTTCTGGAATCATATGAAATTGTTTTGAAAAATTCCATAAGGCATCAGAAGAATATTCATACAATAATTTTGTTTTTAATTCTTCTTTTGTTATAAATTCTATATGACAAAATTGTGACTCTTTTGATAAGCCTTCTAATATTTTCTTTTTATATGCGTTTGGAGTAATGCATATACAATCACTTTCTTTTATTTTTTCCAATATTTTCATTGAATCACCTTCTTTATATCATTATTGTATCAAATTCTTAATAGAAAAGCTATGAAATAATAAATGAAAAAAACATATCTATTGAGAAATACTTTTTTAGTTCAACTTGAAGTACTTAACCTTTTCATACTCAATTTTTATCATATGGTTATATAATATCGCCTGAAATATAACGATTACTCAAAATAGATACTTTTCTCTTAACGTTTTCTTTTCAATTGTTAATTACTTGATTATTAAACCTTTTTTATCATATTACTTTAAAAAAATTATTGACAACAAAAAAAATATCAAAAGCAAAATCTCCTTTTGATATTTTTTAGAATTTATTTTTTCATTTTTTGAAGTGCTAGACTTGCTTTTTCCTCTACTGTGCAAGAAATTCCTTTCCAAGTAAAATTTCCCTTTTGATTTTCTAGTATTATAGAAAGAAACGCATCCAATTCTTCATCTGCCACAAAAGCTTCTTTTTCAGCTTGTTTATAAATTGTATTTTTGAGTTGTGGATGATATTCATCAGTTAAAATATATCCTCTTCCAAACCATTGTTCTGATTCAATTTTCTTCAAATTAGTATAATGAATACTTTTTTCTTTTTCGTCTAATGTATAATAATCAAAGCTTTCTCCTTTTACACCACATACCAAACGTATATCTGAAATATTACTATTTTTTAAATATTCTTTTGCTCTTTCCAAACTATAAAAATTAAGATTTTCTAAGTTTATTTCAATTCCTCTAAAAATATTATTTTCTTTATTTAGATAGCCTATCAACTGAAAAAAATATATTTCATTCTCCTCATTATGTGCAATTCCATCTACTATCATTATTTGTTCTTTCATTATCTCATCTCCTCATATAATTAATTTTTCTTTCATCCAATATGGACAAAAAAGAAAGCGAATCACTTTCTTACTGCTGTGCTTTCATTCTTCCCTTTGATGCAAGCAATATATAGGCTCCTTTATTTTTACTCGGTACTGAACTTTCCACCGAACATTCAATTCCATGCCAAATAGAATTTTTCTCAGCATGCAACAAAATTACTTCTATCAATTCATACAATTCAGGTATTTCTGCTGTATGCTCTATCACCTGATATTGATTGATAGAACGATCTAAATCACGTTTTAGTATTCCACCTTGACAAGATCTTTCTCTACCAATAAATCTACTGCTTTTTGCATCAAAATCAAATTTTCCAAATGTAATTTTATTTGTTCTAGACAAATTATGATATTGAAACGATAAATCATTATCATAACCTATTAACAACGAAAATTTACTTCTATCCCTATAATGTTTTAAGATGTATCCTAATATGTCATAATAATCATTTAAATCACAATCTTGATTAGAAATTTCTATTCCTTTAAATATTCCAGAGTTTACATCTTGAATTGCTATTACTTTTGATACAATTACTTCATTATCAAGATAATCTCTATAATATCCATTCATCAATAATAAAGATTTTTCTTTCATAACATCCCCCTTTTTGGACACACCATTTGTCATTATAACATATTTTAGGAGAATGTGCAAACAAAAATTTTATTTCAATGAATTTTTTCCATCTACCATTCTAGTAATTAACATAGACGTAGTAACATCACCAGTTACATTAAGACAAGTTGCTGGTGGATCTACTAACCAAGCAATTGTTGCAATAATAGGAAAAGCACTTGCTGGAAAATTATATAAACTTACAATTAGCATTTCTCCAATAAGTCCTCCACCTGGTATTCCAGACATCACTACTCCACTTAATACTGCAATAAATAAAGCAATCAAATAAGTGTCTATTCCTGTAAATGGCATTCCAAAAATACCAAATAAAAATACAATCTTTAATATTGCTGCCATACTAGAGCCTTCCATATGCATTGTAGCCCCAATTGGCATTGTAATCTCACGAATATCTTTAGGTACTCCTATCTTTTCAGCAGCTTCTAAATTAGATGGAAGACTTGCAAGTGATGACTGTGTTGCGAGAGAAGTAAGTGCTGGAGTAATAGCATGCTTATAAAACTTTTTAATTCCTTTTTTCTTATTTGAAAAATACGCATAAATAGTATACACAACCAAAAAATAAACAATACACATACCATAATATAAAGCCATACTTCTTGCATAACTTCCAAGTAAATTAGGTCCAAACTCTCCTATCAAAGCAGCAAAATAAGCACATAGTCCAATTGGTGCATAATACATAATAAGACCAATAAACTTCATCATTGCTTTTGATAACGTTTCTAATCCTTTGGCAATTTTTTCTCCTTCTTTTCCAAGCAAACTAATACTAGTTCCAAAAATTACTGAAAAAATAATCAGCGGCAACATATGATCTTTTGATAATAAAGATGAAAAATCAGTTACTGTAATCATAGAAACAATCTTACTTCCTATATCAACAGCTTCTTTTGTCTCTGGTATAAATGAAATACTAGCATTACCAACAGGATCAATCAATAATGATACAATAAGCATTAAAACAGAAGCAATAAAACTAGTAATAAAGAAAGTAACAAAAAGATATTTCAAAATTCGTCCTAATCGTTTCATATTTACCATATTGGCAATTGATGATGATATAGTAAAGAAAACAAGTGGTACAACTAATGTATACATTAAATTTAAAAATATTTCGCCAAATGGTTTTAATACAGTTGCATCTTCTTTAAAAATAAGTCCTATTAAAGAGCCAAGTAAAACTGAACAAATTAAAATAAGCGGAAACAGATAGGATTTTTTCAATTTCATAAATCTAACCTCCTATTAAAACTATATGAAACTATAAAAAAAAACATTCCAATGAATGTTTATTTCAATATATAAGGAGCTTTTCCTTTCTCTAAAGGTTCAGATGTTTCTAGTTGTTCTAAATCTTTTGCTTTTACAATACCTGTAATAATACCTTCAAAAGAATATTGTTTTGCATCTACAACTGATGAAAAATGTTCTCCAATTTCTTTTCCAAGTATTGCCATTCCTATTGGTGAAGTAAGTGAAATGTTTTTAACACCAGGTAATTCTTTTGGGCCATCAAGCATAAATTTCATATTTTTCGGTTCTCTTCCCTCATAAATAATTTCTCCTGCTACAAGATCTCCTACCTCTACTTTCATGATATCAGAATCCATATTTATTTTTATAACTGTAGAATGATTTAATATATGACGAATTTCTTCGATTCTTTTTTCCCAACGAACAATATCGAATAAAATACTTCCAATATCTGGTGCTTTAAATAATCCTGTTTCTACTGAATGAAAGTCTCTTCTATCTTTTCTGACTTCTCTAATTCTTCCTCTTAATTCTTCTATTTCGTTTTTCAATCTTTCTTCTTCTTGTTCACTAATCTGTCTTGTTTCCATGTATATACCTTCTTTCTACAAATTCATTATAACATGTTTTATCAAAGAAAAAAAGATTATATTGTTTCATGAAAACTGAAACATTAACCAAGCTGGTTTAAAGAATAATAAAATACCAATTAACACCATCATAATTCCACCAATGAAATGGGAATATTTGGCATATTTTCCCGTTATTCCACTAATTTTCATCGTCATCATAGCAATAAAGAAAACAATTAAGTCATCAATTAAAAAGAAGAAAATATAAATGAAAATATTTACAATATAATCAAATGTATATAAATTATTGATAGCAAGAATTTGCGTAAATACTAAAGGTAATCCTGCAGAGCAAGCAAGCTCTACAATATTTACTGATATTGCAAGAGTCATAACCCCAATGAGCGCTAAAAGAAAGGATTTTTCAGATACAATCTTTTTAATTTTTGATAATGTTCTCTTTCGTTTTTCTTTATCTACAATATTGCAACCTGTGTCTTTTGTTTTCCAAAATTGATATAAATTCCAAATTCCAGCAAATAATGCTACCAAAGCAATGGTTTTTTGGATCCATGAAATAGAAGTAATGGATATTGCAATAGAAAGCCATGACACCATAAATAACAAATAAATAAAAGCTGAAGTTATAAGAAAAGCTAGTCCTAATAGCCACATTTTCTTTCTATCTTTCATTCCTATTAACATACTAATTAAAAACAATAATACCCACATAGCACATGGATTAAATCCATCAATTGTTCCCATAATGACGGCAAGTAATGGTAACGATACTTTCTTAGGATTGATTTTTCCTAGAACTGGAACGGTAAATAATTCATCTGCTTCATTTTGATTTACATTATTATTATTATTATTTTCTTCCTCTTTTTTTAATAATTCACTTACATCTTCTCCGTTTTGAATTGCTGATACTACATCAATCGTTGCCTCATTTGAATATTTCTCTACAAAATGTTCAATTTGATTTCTTATATTTTCATTATAACCAGTTAATCCAATTTTTCCAATAACAGTATAAGGGACATAACTATTTTCAGTACCAAGAGCATTCTTTACAGAAGAAAGTAAATTAGAATTTTGCTCATTTTCGGCTACTTCAAACATTTCTATTTTTAAATTAGAATATTTTTGACTTAACTCTTCTAAAAATACTTTTTCATTAGCACAATGAGGACAATACTTTGAATAAAATAAATATAATTTTACTTCTTCTAATGCTTTACTATTTAGTGGAAAAATAAATAAAGTAAAAAGAAAAATAAGAATAAGAAAATATTTTTTTATACTAAATTTTGTTCTATCCACTTAATTACCTCTTCCTTTTTCTTTTCTCCTACAAGTCTACTTACCTCTTTACCATTTTTTTCAAATATTAAAACAGGAAGTTTTTCTAAATTCTGATATTTGGATTCTGCTTCATCAAAATCCAAATCTAAACTTTTCCATTTTATATTTTGATATTCTTCCTTTACACTTTTCCATACTTTTTTCATTACCAAGCAACTATTACACCAAATAGCACTTATTTCTATAATCATAATAACTTCCTTTCTTATTTTAAAGTTAATTTTTCTATTTCTTCTTTTAAAACGTTTACAAATGTAGTAATCTCTTCTAATGTTGTTAAATGAGAAATACTAATTCTTAAACTACTTTTGGCATATTCTTTATTTCTAGTTACTGCCATAACAGCTGTTGATGGATTTGTTCCTTTTGCACATGCTGTTTGTGTTGATACATATATTTCATGAACTTCTAAAGCATGTTGTAATGTTTCTGGTTTCATTCCCAGAACACTAAAGTTTAAAATATGGGGAATTGCTTTTTCACTACTATTGATATGTAATCCTGAAATTTGCTCTAATTCTTTTCTTATATATGTATTTAGTTTTAAAATATGCTCTTGTTTTTCTAATAAATCAGTAAGAGATAATCGCAATGCTTTTGCTAAAGAAACAATTAGTGGAAGAGCTGGAGTACCACTTCTCCAAATTGTTGTACTTTTTCCTCCATGAATTAGCGGCTCTAATAAAATACCTTCTTTTTTAACAAGTCCCCCTATTCCTTTCATCCCATAAAATTTATGAGCTGAAAAACTTGCTAAATCAATATTTTCAAGTGAAATAGGAACTTTTCCAAGATTTTGCGTCATATCTACGTGAAAGAAACATTTAGGATATTCTTTCAGGATAGCTCCAATTTCTTCTATTGGCTGCATAATACCAAGTTCACTACTAACTGATGCCATTGTAACTAAAATTGTATCCTCTCTCAGTAATGATTTAAGATGTTCGATATCAATCTGTCCATCTTCTTTTAATCTTACAAAATCTACTTCATAACCAAGATTAGTTAAATACTGAAGAGGCGCAACTACTGAAGAATGTTCTAACTCTGTCGTAATAATATGTTTCCCTCTATTTTGATATTTCATTGCAATTCCCTTAATTGCTGTATTGTTAGATTCTGATGCACCGCTTGTATAAATAATTTCAGTTGGTTTTATATTTAACAGTTTTGCAATTTGTTCTGTTGCTTCTTTCATTAATTTATTTGCTTCTATTCCAAGTTTATGCAAAGAATTGGGATTTCCAATAAAATTTTGACATGTTTTTACATAACTTTCTATTACTTCCTGATTTACTGGAGTAGTTGCTGAATAATCTAAATATATCATACGTATCACCTATAAAAGTATAACATAAAAATAATGAATGCAAAATATAAATTCATCTATATATCAGGATAAACGCATGATTTTTTCAACTTATGTGTTTTTTAGTTGCTTCAAGCCATCAACGTCTAATAACTTAAAAATATTATCTATTTCATTTTCAAAATCAAAAGACAAATTTGTTCTAATTAAATTCAAACTTTTTTTATAGTAAGTTTGAACAAATTTTAAAATCGCTCATGCTATTCTTCTTATTATTCCTAAATTTTTTGCTCCATTTTTTTTCTAATGTCTTATTCGCATCTTCTTTAAACACTATATCTAATGGTGCATGCAAATTATTCTCCACTCCCCATTCACTTCGTACACTTTTAGAAAACAATTCTATATCATTAGAAATGCTTACAATATAGTACCTATATTCTACAATAATTTTATTATTTCTTTCTATTGTATTTCGTGCTAATCCTATAGATTTTAATCCTAACCATTTTTCCTTTTTATTCATCCATTTTATATCTTCTGTTAAATAATATTCTCTTGTTACTGTCCTATTATGCTCTTTTTCTACTATTTTCTTATAATTTTCTTTTTTAACTGTTTCTAAAATTTTTTTATCTCCAAAGTACTCTTTTATTTCCTCATAAGTTAATTTCTGATTTTCTTTTACTGGTAATACATAATCTGCTTTTCCTTTTAGTATTGCTTTTATAGTGTCTACTTGCGTATTTAAGACATCTACTGTTATAACACAATCCTTTAAATTTAGTTTTTCCAGTAACTTTGGGCCCATTGGTATTTCATTAGACTTTTCTTCTATATAGTCTTGTATTAAACTGATTCCATATTTATTTGAATATACACTCATTGTATTTACGACTTTTTCGCATATGTTTACTCCTGTACTTCTTTTTGAACCATTACTTGTTTTTCCATCCATGCTTAAAATATCTTTTTCTTTTGATTTGGATGTGATTAAATCTATTTTCTCTATTAAATAATTTATTGTATCTGCATATAAGGATTGTGGCTCTAATATAGATATTACTCTTTGAATCGTATCATGTGATGGTATTCCATTAGGTAATTCTAAATATTGTTTGAACCAATTTTCTTTTTTCTTTGCAAAAGCTTCATTTTCTGTCCACTCATTACACTTTGCTAGTACTGCAAATAATGTAATTAGTATTATATCTTCCATTTTATGTTTTACATTAGGAGCATATCTTGTATCTTTTTGTTTTTTTACTATAGCTATCATATCATTTATTCCCTCATTATTTAGTTCATCGAATTCTATATCTATTTCATTGAACATTTTGCTTATTTCATTTAATTTACTACTTTTTTTACTCATTTTCTTTTTATCCTTTTTCTTTATTATACACGAAAAAAACACATAAGTTAAAAAAACTCATGCATTTATCCTGATCTATATATTATTATTTTATAATTATTTTCTGTTTATAGTACATTAATTTTGACTCCTTATTATCTTTTTAAATGAAAA
>CANSDD010000039.1 GCA_947645535.1 uncultured Mycoplasmatota bacterium | reverse complement strand
GTTATTCCCTATTCTAGTCTTTAGTTTACGTCAAGTTTTTATGCGATTGCCATAGATGCACATCAAAAAGAAGAATAAAATATAATTCCATTCTTCTTTTTATCATTCCATTTCTTATAATTCAAACTGAGAATTATATAATTCTGCATAAAAACCATTTTTCTTCATCAATTCATTATGATTTCCTTGTTCAATAATATTTCCGTCTTTCATTACCAAAATCAAATCAGCATTTTTAATTGTTGATAATCTATGTGCAATAATAAATGAAGTTTTTCCTTCTGTTAATTTATCCATTGCCTTTTGAACAAGTTCTTCTGTTCTTGTATCCACATTACTTGTTGCTTCATCCAAAATTAAGAATGGTGCATCTTCAATCATTCCACGTGCAATTGTAAGTAATTGTCTTTGTCCTGCTGAAACACTATCATTATCTGAAATATCTGCATCATATCCATTTGGAAGAGTTCTAATAAAATGATCTAAACCAACAGTTTTACAAACTTCTTTCACTCTCTCATCGCTAATATTTTTACGATTATAAACAATATTTTCTCTTACTGTTCCACTAAATACCCAAGTATCTTGAAGTACCATTGTAAATAACTCATGAATATTTTCTCTTGTTAACTCTTTTATAGATACATCATCTATTTTTATATCTCCAGAATTAATCTCATAAAATTTCATAAGTAAATTTACCATTGTCGTTTTTCCTGCTCCTGTGGGACCTACTATTGCAATTTTCTGTCCAGGTTTTGCTATCGCACTAAAATCTTTAATTGTTGGTTCCTCATTTCCATCATATTTGAAAACAACATTTTTAAACTCTATTTTTCCTTTGACTTTATTTTTATTTAATTTTCTCTTAATATTTTCTTCACTACTCATCTCTTCTTCATCAACAAATTCAAATACTCTTTCACTTGCAGCAGCAGTTGATTGAAGTGAGGTCATTGCTTGAGCAATTTGCGATAATGGTGAAATAAACAATCGAACATAAGAAATAAAAGCAACAATAACTCCAAAACTAATATGTCCATTCATTGTAAGAAGTGCACCTACAATACAAACCGCTACATACCCAAAATTTCCAACAAAGTTCATCATTGGCATCATAAGTCCTGATAAAAATTGACTTTTTCTATTAGCTTCATATACATTTTGATTATATAAATCAAACTTTTTATCAGATTCTTTTTTTCCATTATATACTTTTACAACATTAAGGCCTGAATAAACTTCTTCAATATGTCCATTTAAATTACCTAGTTCTGTCTGTCTTGCAACGAAATATTTCTGTGATTTAGCAAGCACACCAAACATAAATACAAACCCAAGTAAACTAGAAACAATTGCTGTAATAGCCATAATCCAATTTGTAACAAACATCATAATAATTGTACCTACAAATAATGTAATAGCACTTACTAATGTTGATAACGATTGGTTCATAGATTGAGCTATTGTATCAACATCATTTGTAACTCGTGATAAAATATCTCCTGCTTGATGATTATCAAAGTATTTAAGTGGTAAACGATTGATTTTAGTTGATATTTTACTTCTTAATTTACGTGCAAATTTATTTGCTACATCTGTCATAGCAATTGATTCTAAATAAGTAAATAAAGCACTTAATAAATATAACCCAACTAAAAAATACACAATCTTCTTAATTCCATCAATGTCCATAAATGGCTCTACTATCTTTTTGATACTATCTGGCATCTCATCTAATTTTCCATATAATTCAGTCATATTTTTATTTTCTTTGTCTACTGTACTCATTAAACTTACAAATTTTGCCTGTTCTATAGGAGAGATAAGGCTTCCATCTACTTCAAATTCAGTAAATAAAATGTTAGCAATACTATCTGGAATAATTATTTCTTCTTTCTTTTCATCATTCATAGAAACAATACTTTTTAATAAAAGTTGTTTATCCTTAGAAGAAATCATCACTCCATTTGACATTTCTAATGTATTATCATTTTCTTTATAAATACTGTTTGGAATAATAAGATTTAATATATTTTCTGATAATCCAGATAATAATGTAAATATTTCATTTTGTTCTGTTGTAATAACGATACTTTGCATTACATTTTGAAAATTTTCTTTTTCTTCTTCTGATATCTCAGTAGACATCATAATAGTTCTAGTTGTATTTTCACTTAAATCTATTTCTAATATCTTTGGCATTACTGAAGCTAATTTTTCTTCATTTAAATTTGCCATTACTTGCTCTGATATTGTTTCTAAATTTTCAGAATTTACAATTAATCCTTTCTGGATTTCATTAGTTAAATCTTTTAAATGATCAGGTGCTATAATAGATAAAATAGACCCTAAGCCTGCAAGAACAAGTGATAGTACAACAAGTACTTGAAAACCTTTTAATTCTTTTAATAATCTTGCTATTGCACTTTTAAAATCTTTGGCTTTTTCTGGGACTCTAGGTCCTGATCCCATTGGTCCTTTTCTAGGAGTACGTTTATTATCATTATGCATTTTCCAATTCCTCCTTTGAAAGTTGCGAAGTAGCAATTTGTTTATATACTTCACATGTTTTTAATAGTTCTTTATGTGTTCCTATTCCAACACATTTTCCATTATCAAGTACAAGTATTTTATCAGCATTCATAATTGTTCCAATACGTTGCGCTACAATCAAACTAGTAGCATCTTTTGTGTATTTTTTAAGCTCTTTTCTAAGTACAGAATCTGTTTTATAGTCAAGAGCAGAAAAAGAATCATCAAAAATATAAATTTCTGGATTTCTAGCAATAGCTCTTGCGATTGCGAGTCTTTGTTTTTGTCCTCCTGATACATTTGTTCCACCTTGAGCAATATGCGTATCATATTTATCATCCATTTTTTCTACAAACTCAGTCGCTTGCGCTACTTTGATTGCTTCTTTAATTTTTTGTTCTGTAACTTCTCCTTTTCCATTATCTCCATATGAAATATTTGAATTTACAGTTCCATTAAACATTACTGCTTTTTGAGGAACGTAACCAATTTTATTATGTAATGCTTCTCCTTTATATTCCTTTACGTTAATTCCATCTACTAAAACTTCTCCATCTGTTGCATCATAAAACCTTGGTACTAAGTTAATCAATGTAGACTTTCCACTTCCTGTACTTCCAATGAAAGCTATTGTATCTCCTTTATTTGCTTTAAAAGATATATCTCTTAGCAGGTATTCTTCTGCATCTGGATATTTAAAGGAAACATTTTTAAATTCTACAGTTCCAGTTTCTTTTGTATCTCCATCAAATTCTCCATCTTTAATACTAATATCTGTATCTAATACTTCATTGATACGTTTTGCTGATACCTGTGCTCTAGGTAACATCATAAATATCATCGCAAGCATTAAAAAAGACATAATCACTTGCATCGCATAAGATGAAAAGACTACCATATCTCCAAATAAATCTAATTTATTTGCCATTAAACTATCTTTAATTAAATAAGCTCCTACAAAATAAATAGATAATGTAAGTCCATACATAACCAAATACATAATTGGTGACATAATTGCAAATGTTTTTTGATTAAATAATTGTTGGTTTGTTAATTTATTATTCACATCCCCAAACTTTTCTTCTTGATATTTTTCAGCATTAAATGCTCTAACAACACGTATTCCTGTTAAATTTTCTCTGGTTACACCATTTATTTTATCTGTTAACTTTTGAACAATTTTAAATTTTGGCATAACAATAACAATTAAACAGCCAATAACTCCTAATAATATGGCTACTGCAACCGCTGTAATAGCACTCCATTGCCAGCTTTTATTTAAGATTTTGAGAATTGCCCAAATTGCTGTAATAGGTGCTTTTACCATTAATTGCATACCCATTCCAACAAGCATTTCTACTTGAGTAATGTCATTTGTTGTTCTAGTAATTAAACTACTTGTAGAGAATTTTTTTACTTCATGAATAGCCAAACTCTCTACTTTATCAAACAATTTTTTTCTTGTTCGTTTTGAGAATGATGCTGTTATATTTGCAATTAAATAACCTACAATGATAGAGGATATTAAACTAAAAAAAGCACATAATAACATATATCCCCCATTTAAAAGGATATCACTCATTTTACTACCTTCACTTTGAACAAGTACTGTAATCTCTGACATATAATCTGGCATTTTTAATTCTAACTGTACTTGCGCGAAAATGAGAATAAAAGAGATAAATGCAAGTATCCATTCCCTTTTTGTTAGATTTTTTAATAATTTTAACATGTTTCCTTCCTTTCTGTTCTTTATAATATATTCTTATTTTTCTTGCTACCTAACTATTTTGTTTCAATATTTTGCTGCATCTGTTCCATAACTTTACAAAAAATACGTAAATCTTCTTCCTTAATATTAGAAGTTATTTTTTCTTCTAATCGTTTCAAATGAAAATCTGCACCTTTATACATTTTTACAGCCTCTTCTGTTAAAATAATTTTTTTCACTCTTGCATCAGAAGATGAGTCAATTCTTTTAATAAGATTCTTTTTTTCTAATGTCTGTAATACACCAGATATTGTTGACCTTCTTAATTTAAAAACAATTTCTAAATCTTTTTGATATACATCTTTACCTTCATTTCTAATGATATAACCAATAATAGAGGAGCCAATCTGTGAAGGAGGGGCTGAAATATTATGCTTTCTCATATCAGTACAAATGTTTCTTACTATTGCATTTTGTAATAATTTTATTTGAAATAGTAATGACTGCTTCATTTTATCACTCCTATTTTGTTAGGCAACTTACAATAGTATATGTTTTTCTAACCTAATTTGTCAATAGTTATTTTATGTTTTCACATAATTTTTGCACTCAAAAAAGCTAAATTATAATTCAAGCTCATAGTATTTTATGTTATGAACTTTTTAAAAGATAAAAATAACTGTAAGGACTATTTCTCAAAGAATGTTAAAGCTATCATTGAATTTCATTTAAAAGTAGTATATTAGTAGTAAAATATATTTAAAATTTCTAATATGCACTATAAAATAAAGTCATTTTTAAGAACTCTAACTTTTTAAATAAAAATTATGATAATAAAAATCCACAATTTTCTGTGAATTTTTTATTTTATTTTCAAAATATAATATATCTACATCACCTCTTATTCTATCTTCACCTACTACATATTCTTTACAATATTTTGAACTTGGATTTATTATCATATTTGCTTTTAGAACTATACTAGCTATTATTCCAAGTATAAATATAATAGTTATCATAATTTAAAATTTTTATCACTCATCAAAAACACCTCTTTCACTTATTATATAATATTAAACAACAATTTACATTTTATATTTTTTGAAAAAAAGTAAGGCTTATCACTCTTAAATATTGAATAATATATTTGAGGGAATTCTACCATTAGAAAGGAAAATATATATGAAACCATTTAATAAAGATATAACAGGTTATAAAAATGAAAATGAATTTGTAAATTATCTCAATAAGAAAAAAGTTTCTGAAATAAATCCAATGTTTAAAGAATTTCTAGAAACTTTATTTGGAGCATTAAATGATGAAGAACAAATACATGCTTGGAATAATTATGAAAAGCAAAAAGCAGACATATACATAGAAATCAATAATAAAAGAAAAGGCATTAGTATAAAAAAAGGCATAAAAAACTCTGTTCATACTGAGCATATTAACACGTTCATAAAATTTTTAAAAGAAAATCATTTTGATCAAGAAATGATTATTGAATTTTTAAAATACCACTATGCTGATGGTACCATAGATGGTACTGGTGAAAACAGAATGACAGTTGCAGAATATAAAGAAAAATATCAACAAGAAATTGATTTAATCAATAAGCAATTTAATAATAAAGATTTTATTATTAAAGTAATTTTAAAATTTATTTTAGTTGGTAATATTCCAATAGAATCAATTGATTGTATAGTATATGGAATTATTCAAGATTTTATTTGGATCACAAAGAATGAAATTATAGATTTTTTATTATCTAAAAAAGATGAATATTCAACAGCACTACATATTAGTCATTTGACACTTCAGCCGATGACAAGATGTTTAAATAGAAATCCATTATATGAAAAAGATAGACATTACATTCAAGTAAAATGGTATAACATTTCTGATGATATCATTGAGGTAATGTCTAATAGAAAAAATAATATTTATTAAATTTAGTAATCATTCAGATGGTAGAACCCCTTCCCTGGCTACGTGGAAATTTACAATAAAAAAGAACTTTTTACAGTTCTTTAAAATCAATCTGGAGCAGGTGATGGGAATCGGACCCACGTAGCCAGCTTGGAAGGCTGGGGTTCTACCATTGAACTACACCTGCAATTCAAGTAGGCACTTATAATTATACTCGTTTCATATAAAAAGTCAATACTTTTTTTACACTTTCCTACTTTTTATTTTCTAAAAATCTTTTTCACGAGACATTTCTTTTAAAGTTGAAATCTTATTCTTTGAATCAATAATTTTAAAATCAAATCCACAAATATTTGCAATCTTAACAATTGTCTCAAAATCAGGTTGACTATTCTCTCTTTCATAACTAGAAATTGTTGTATCTGCTAAATTTAACATTTCACCTAATTCTTTTTGAGAAAACCCAGCAGAGAGTCTCATATTTCTTAATATGTTACCTATCATATGGCATCACCAATAGTATTATGCCAAATAGAATTACTTTTATCATAAAATTGCAAGAAACTTGCAACAATACTTTAGAAATGATATAATCATAGACGAAAGGGGGCTATAGCATGACAAATAATGCCATTGCACTTCTCTACATTAAACATTTAATTGAACCAGTTGAAGAGCTTATCAAGAACCCTAATTTTAATAGAAATTATTCTAAAGAAGAAAAAGAAAAAATTAATCAGTTCTTATTAAAACAATATCGTAATTTAGAAGCTATACTAGACGATTCCAAATAGTTTTTTTATTCTAAATTTAATTTTATAACATATAGTTATAATGTAGAAAGAGAGGAATCAATTCATATGGAAACATTAAAAGTTTCATCTAAATCAAATTCAAATAGTGTCGCAGGAGCACTCGCAAACGTGTTTAGAGAAAAAGGAAGTGTTGAAATACAAGCAATTGGAGCTGGAGCTTTAAATCAAGCTATAAAAGCCATCGCAATTGCAAGAGGTTTTGTAGCCCCAAGTGGGAAAAATTTAGTTTGTATTCCTGCTTTTACTGACATCGTCATAGATGGTGAAGAGCGAACTGCGATTAAACTTATCGTTGAAGCAAGATAGAGGAATAACCCCCCTCTTCTTTTTTAATAATGTAATATAATTTTCTTATATTTCCTTAACAATACTAAAACCCCATATAGGAAAAGCCCATAAATAATATTAGAACATATAGAAAATATAATAGAATAACCTAATCTAGAAATTGAAAATGAAATATATCCCATTCCTACTAATAACAAAAAGCTAATCATCCTATATCCTATAATAGCTAAAACTAAAATCCATAAATAATTCCATATTTTAGAAAATAACATGCGATATAAAAAAGAGATAAAGTAACCTAATACCAAAAATAAAAATGCATGTATAAAAACTGTATTTGTATATATTACATCATAACAAAGCCCAATTACTATACAAAACTTCCAAAATAAAGAATCATACTTATTAAAATAAGGAAAAATGCTGACTAAAGCAACAACCGTAAATAAAGGCAGGAAAAAAGATTGACTTGAAACGACTAGCGAAAAAAGACCTTCTAGAAAAAACGATACAATCAATATTATAATTAAAAAGCTCATAATTCCATATCCTTTCGCTTTAATATAGTTACATAACTTAAAGAATCAAATGGAACCTTTGATTCTATTTCTACCAATCTAGCTAATTCAAAATTATCTTTTGTAATATTTTTAACATAACCAACAATAAGTCCTGCTGGCATTTCTTCACCAAGTCCTGTAGTAGTAACTTCTGAACCAATGGGAATATCTGTATTTTCAGAAATTCCTTCTATTTCAAAAGTACGTTTTTCAGCATTATAACCAGTTAATAATCCATATACATAATGTTCTCCTACTTCTATCTTAACTGAAATTTTATTCAAAAAATTATCACTAGTTAATAACTCCACAGTACTATTAAATGTACTAACTTCACTTGTTACACCTACTAATCCTTCACTAACGACAACAGGCATATTACTTTCTACTCCATTATATGATCCTTTATCAATTGTAACATTTTGATACCAATAATCCATATTACGGTTAATAGCTGTTGCATTTAAATAAATACGTTCTGATAAAATAGTATTAAGCTCTAATGTTTTTTTAAGCTCTGCAATTTGTTTTTCTAATTCCTTATTTCTTGCACTAATAGATTCATATGAATTTGCTTTTTCTTTTAAATCATTTAATTCACTATCTCCTATCTTTTTTTCAATCAAATGAAATGGTTTTAATATTATTTTTTCAATAAATAAGCCTCCATCTTTAATACAAGATTCTAAGAACGTTAAATTTGTCTTTTTTCTTAAAACAATATAACCCATACCAAATAATCCAACAACTACAATCAAAATTATTAAAATTGTATATTTCTTATTGCCCTTTTTATTCTTTATTCTAAACATAAAATCTCCTTCTCAATAATTTATAATTTTCCACTTTCAAAGAAACTATAATAACTATCTTTTCCAATAATAATATGGTCTAAAATAGGAACTCCTTGTAACATTCCAATTTCTTTTAAACGATCTGTTAAAATAATATCCTCCTTACTAGGTGTCACATTTCCAGAAGGATGATTATGAATACAAATAATGCCTGCTGCTCCTACTACATATGCTTCCTTGAATACTTCTCTTGGATGA
Organism: uncultured Mycoplasmatota bacterium; assembly: GCA_947645535.1. Taxonomy (GTDB): domain Bacteria; phylum Bacillota_I; class Bacilli_A; order RF39; family UBA660; genus MGBC102946. Next base: position 4,505 of record CANSDD010000039.1, on the reverse strand, counting down.
ACCAAACTATAATTTAATGTTCCCACAAACAACAATGCTTCTTTTAAAAAACATTTTTGACTATCTACATAAATACAATAAAAATGTTCCTGTTTTTTCATAGATAAAGTATCCTTATAATAATCAAATACTAAATCAGAATTGTTTAATTTTTTCTTTTCTAAACTAGGAATAGTCTTATGAAAACGATTTCCTAACTCAATTGCCGCCATAATTGTGCAAGCTTTGCTTTCTCCCATTCCTTTTACTTTTAATAATTCTTCATATGTAATTTGACTAAAATCCTGAACATTATCAAATTTACTTAATAAAGTCTGAGCTATCTCTTTTGCTGATTTATTTTTTGCTCCACTTTTAATTAAAATAGAAAGTAACTCTTCATTACTAAGTATATTGGCACCATATTTTATAAGTCTTTCTCTTGGTCTATCTTCTTTTGGTAACTCTTTAATTTTCACGCCCATCCGTAATCAACTCCTCATATTTTGCTAAGACTTGCCCACATATAGCACTATAACTACTCGTATCAGGAGCTTGTTCTAGCATAATGTCATATTGTTCTAATACAGTTAAAAAAGTTGTATTTGCAATATTAAATTTCTTCACATAAATATTATACCCGTTTGCTATAAAGAATTCCTTTAATTTATTCACATTTTGTTCATTTAATGACATTCCAACATATACATAATATTTGTTTTCTTGCTCTTGATAGATATAATTTGGTATTTTTTTCGTATTTGCTTCCATGCTTTCCTTACTCGAATATACTCCGACTTGCAAAAAATAAACTTCTTTTGATTCTCCTATATTTCCAACCTTGGCTATTTCTTCTTTATCATATTGTCTAAATAAAAAAAATCCAAGTAAAGAACCTACTAAAAGAGCAAATGTAACAGGAACAACCATTCTTTTTATCATAAACCAATCACCAATATTACTTTATCAAACAAAAAGTACTTTTTTTGTCGAAAAAAAGAGTAACTTTACATTACTCTTGCACCAATTCTTTCACTTTTGTAATAGCTTCTTCTATTGTGACTTCAGTTATATCTTTAGAAGAACGAAGTTTCCATTCAAAAATTCCTTCTTCTGCTTTTTTTCCTACTGTAATACGTACTGGAATACCAATTAAATCCATATCCTTAAATTTTACTCCTGGACGTTCATCTCTATCATCCAATAATACATCAATTCCTATGTTTTCTAACTTCTCATATAAGTCCGTAGCAAGTTTTACTTGATTTTCATCTTTACTATTGATAATAACAATAGCTACTTTATAAGGTGCCACTATTATTGGCCAAATAATTCCATCTTCATCATTATTTTGTTCAATAATAGAAGCTAAAATACGTCCCAATCCAATTCCATAGCTTCCCATAACAACTGGTTTTAATACATTATCACTATCTAAATATTGAAGTCCTAAGCTTTCTGAATATTTAGTCCCTAACTTAAATGTATTTCCAATTTCTATTCCTTTTTTAAATACTAATGAATTTCCACAATTTGGACAGCAATCTCCTTCTTTTACATTTTTTATATCTGCTACAATATCATAATGAAAATCTCTTATATTTGTATTGATATAATGATAATCTGTTTTATTTGCACCTACTAAGAAGTTTTTCATTTCTAATACATCTTGATCTATAATAATTTTAATTTCTAAACCGATTGGGCCAGCAAATCCAATCTCTGCATTTGTAATTCTTTTTACATCTTCTGCTTCTGCCAAATTTACTTCTGGAACATTTAATAATTTTGAAAGTTTTATTTCATTAATTTCTCTATCTCCAGCAAGCATACAAGCATAAAATTCTTCTTTTGCTTTATAAATAAGTGTTTTTACAATCTTTTCTGGTTTTATATTTAGAAATGACACAAGCTGTTCTACTGTACCATGTCCTTTTGTTTCAATTAACTCTTTTTCTAAAAGTGTTTCTTCTTCTCTATTTATTTTGACACAATTACTTACTTCTATATTAGATGCATAATCACATTGATTACAAAGTACAAGAATATCTTCTCCAATATCAGTTACAGCCTGAAATTCTTCAGAAAGTAATCCACCCATTGCTCCTGTATCCGCTTTTACAATTTTGTAATCTATTCCTATTTCATCGAATATATCCTTATAAGCATCAAACATTTTCTGATAAGAAATATCTAATCCATCCAAATCTTTATCAAAACTATAAGCATCTTTCATAACAAATTCTCTTACACGAATAAGTCCATATCTTGGTCTAGTTTCATCACGATATTTATTGCCAATTTGATATAGATTAAATGGCATATCTTTATATGATTTGATTTTCATTTTAGCAGCTTCTAAGAACAATTCTTCATGTGTTGGTCCTAATGAATAAGAACGATTATATCTATCTTTTAATGTAAACATATTACTTCCAAAAATATCTCTTCTGCCACTTGTAATATATATTTCTTCTGAAAGTAAATTTGGCATTAAAAGTTCTGATGCTCCTGTTTTATTTATATGCTTACGAATAATTGCTTTAATATTTTCCATTGTTTTAAAACCGAGTGGCATATACATATAAACACCATTACTCGTCTTTTTTATCATTCCACTTTTTACTAATAATTTTCCACTATTTGATTCTTCATCTTTTATATCTTCTCTAATTGTATAGAAAAAATTTTCTTTTAATTTCATACTATCACCTATTCTTCTTTATTTTTATTGTTTTCGTTTACTTTTTTGTCTACTTCTGCTCCCTTTTTCATGAGTTTTTCTGGGTTTTTATTCCATAAGTTAGCTAATTCATCGCTATACCCAAATGTTGCATTAGGGAATAATTCTTGTAGTTTTTCACCTATTTCTTTATGTTTTTTACCAAATCCCGAAAAATTAAATGGTGTTTTTCTATCTAAACTATAAACTAACCAACTTTTTCCAGTTGTTATACCTTTTTGTTTTATAATATGTTCATATATCCAAACTACATTACTTCTTTGTGCTACTGCAATTCTGCCTGTTTTTGAGATTAAATAATTTTTTGTAATATAAATATCATTTTGATGGAAATCATAGTTTTCACTTTCCAATTCTTTTAAAATTTTTTCTACTTCTTTTTCATCTTCTATTTTAATATTTTTATTCAACTCGTATTTTTCGGGGTGAAAAATATATTTACATTGTTTTAAAGCAAGAACAATAAATAAAACTATAAATCCAAAAGCAACTGCTGCTATCACATAGATATTTATTTTAGAACCACCATACTGATTAAGTTGTACGAGTGTAAAATTATTTAATACTTCTTCTCTAGTAGCACTTTCACTTAAATATCTTACATAAAGCTCTTTCATAGCATTATATCCATTTAATTTCGCACCTGTATTAAATTTTTCTAATTTTCCTCTAATAACAATATTTTCTGTTTCTTCATTCATCATTTCTTTTGCTTTGTCTGTTTCAATTAAACTAGCTAAAAAATAATCATTTAAATTGATTGATGCAAAACGAGCAACTCTTTTGTTATTATGAATATAATCATATTCTCCATCAAATATTTCTGTTCCATGTATTTCGACATATGGGTTTTCTTTATAACACTTATTCAAATCAGTTTCATTATACACTTCACAATAAGAAGTTAAGCTTTTAAAATTGATAGAACTTACTAACAATAATACAACTATAATACCTACTAGAAATAACCATAAAATTACTACTTTTAAACTATGCATTTTTATTTTCTTTTTTAATTTTTCCATATAAAAACACTCCTCTTTTAAATCTATTCTATTATATCATGTGATAGACTTTATCTGCAACTAAATTTATATGTATAAATTATCGAATGGACAATTACAATTATGTAATTACAAGTTCGATTCTTATCATCTGCTCCATTTGAAAACAACTTACGGGCTAATGAAAGTTCGTGAGTTTTTATTTTATATAAAAGACTTTAGTTCTCTTTCTAGGAAGGAGGACTTTTTTGATGTTGGAATTTAAAACTATTGAAGCATTAAAACCAAATACTGAAATCTTGGAGATAATTAAAGACTACACTTACGAAGTTAAGAAAGGAGTAATTAAACATTTATTACATACCAATTTACAGGTTATAGAACCTATTGAATATCAAATTACATATCCTACTACTCTGACAATACTTGAGTACAAAGTTAATGAAATATCTAACAAACCATTTTATATTAAAGAGCATAATCAAAAATATTCATTATCAGAAATTATTCAAATTTTAAAGAAATTGAAAATTTAGGGTTTACTTTTTCCGTTTTAGTGAGGAAACAGATGAGAGGACTAATTTTTTAAATTAGACTTCGTAAAATCTCATTTTAGTGAGGAAACTATTGAAGAAAGTGTAAAGTTGCGTAAAAATTTATCTTTTTTCATAATTACTGTCTGAATTTTGGCTTCTAAGTGAGGAAACAAGTGAGGAGATGATTATTTATGAGATGTGCAGTATATGTAAGAGTTAGTACAGACGACCAAAGAGATAATG
>CANSDD010000038.1 GCA_947645535.1 uncultured Mycoplasmatota bacterium | reverse complement strand
ATTTAAATTCTAGATATTATAATCCTAATTGGGGTAGGTTTTTAAATGCTGATGGTATATTAAATAGTAATTTAGACATTTTGTCATATAATTTATATATCTATTGTAGTAATAATCCAGTAAATTATGATGATGAAACAGGGGAAGGTTTCTTTAAAAATTTATGGAAAGGTATCAAAAATGTAGGAAAAGCAATTTGCAAAACTGCTAGTGATATACTTGGAAAAATTGTTAATATAAAGATTAATACCACTAAATCAAATGGAAATACAAAAATAGGGACAGATTTAATAGCTAGCTATGAAATAGGAAATAATGTAAATACAAGTGAAAAAGTATTTGGTAGTGATGATGCATTATTTACAATAAATATTAACCCGAGTAAAAACTTGTTTGACTCAACAATTGGTATTTCAACAAATAATAAAAATATAAATATTTCGTTGGAAAAAGGACTTTTAACCACCAAAATTTCTGGTAGTATGAGAAAAGGTGATATGGTGGCAACTCATAGTTTTGGAAATGAAAATTTCAAAATGCTTTATGAGTTTGGCTTAGATATAGATTCAGGCATTGGAGTAAGTGATAATGTTTATGCAAAAGGTGGTTTTAATTCATTACTATTGGCGCCAATTCCTATTTGGCCAAAAATTAAAAATAGTATTCCAGTAACTGAAGGAGTTAAAAATATAGAGCATACATTATAAAAAAGGAGAAATTTTATGAGTTATTATATAATAAATTACTATACAATTAGAATATTACTAATATTCTTGATTCTTGTGATGATATTTTTGATAAATATACACTTATTAAAAAGAAAAATAAAATTAAAGGTTGAAATAATTATTTATCTCATTGTATGTATTACTGTTTCTGTATTGCCATTTGAATCAGTATTTTATAAATTCAAATCACCAAGACAGTTATTTAGGTATCGTAATCCAATATCTAAAATAATAAAAGAATATCTATATGATGATTATGCCTTTATTTATTCTGAAGATAGCAATGATGATATTTTACAAGGTTATAGATTATCAGATAAAGGTTGGGTTTTAGAAAAAAAATTTGAGTTAAATACTAATAATTATAAAGGTTATGGCATCGGCATCTATAAAAGTTCTTATAAAGATATAGTAGGGGTTTTTATTTCCGGAATTTCTGATGTAGACAAAGAAATAAAAATATCAGATAATCTAGAAACGAATTTTGATAATTTTGATTATGTTAATAAATTTTTAGGAGTTGAAAATGTTGCTATAACAAGGATAGCTATTATAACTCCTATTCCAGAAGATTATACCTTGTTTATAGACGATGGAGAATACAGGCCTTTCTAAATGTATATTGAATAGTTATCAAAAAGGAGATTTACTAGCTTATAGTATTTCCTTTTTTTTATGTAGTAATCATAACTATTTGAAATACAATAATCAATGTTGATAATATCTAAATTTTTGTTATCTACTAACTTAGAACAACATAGAAGAATAAACGATTTTAGAAAAGGCGTGAAAATATAAATATTGTATGTATGAAGAAATTAGATAAAAAAATATAGAAAATATAGAAAAAATAAAGCAAAAATTACCATAAATTTGACATTATTAGATTGAATTTTGTATTTTTGTATGATAAAATGACATATAGTATGGTAGTAAAGGAGTTGATGTAGATATGAAAAAGAAAATAATCAATATGATTTTATGCTTTTGTGTTGCTTTTAGTTATATAGGACCTTCTTCTCTTGCATTTGCAGAAGAATTAGATTTATTAACAGAAGAAGTAACGACAGTAAATACTACCGAAGAAAATCATATTGTGGTACATTCTGAAGAAGTAGATGCAAGGGGGACTTTAGAAATAGATCTTAAATTTGTACTACCAATTCGAAATGTAGAATATACAAATATTGGAATGTATTTAAATAATGAAAATGGAGATAAAGTTTTAGTAGAATTTAATGGAATAAGTGAAAAAAAAGAACAATCTTATACATTAGGAGATTCTTCTGGAACAGTTAAAATTCGTAAATTAGATAAAAATGCTCTAGATTTAAGTGGATATGATAGAGAAAATTCTATTGTATATTATGCTGTAACTATTTATGGATTAAAAAAAGGAACATATTCTCTAGAATTATTTGGAAATGGTTATAAAACTTATAATACCAATGTAACAATAGATGAATATTCTAAAAGAATTAGTTTATTAAATGAAACAGGAATGTTTGAACCAGGAGACTTAAATAATGATGGTATAGTAAATGATACTGATGTCAATATTATGATTGATAATCTTGGTACTAATTCAATGGATTATGATTTAAATCGTGATGGTATAGTGGATATTGCTGATCTTAATTATATTACAGCAACAATGAGTGGAAGTAAGAAAGAAGTAGTAATTCAAGATACTGCTGCTATTGTTGATAATACTAAAATTGAAATGGTTGGAGGAGATGGAACATTATCTGGAATATTAACAGATGATGGTAGTGTAAGTATTTCTCCTATCAATGGAGGAGAAATTACAGAAGATAACCCAGCTGTTTTAACACTTAATGTAAAAGAAGATAAAGGCATTGAAAGCAGTAAACTTCGTGTTGCTTTAGGTACTGAGGCTCCAGAAAAAATGGTTGTAACAGTAGAAGGTGTAGATGCGAATGGTACTACTTATAATGAAGATTATGAAGTAAATGGACTTAGTGTTAGTAATGGAATAGAAACATTTACAGATGAAGCAAAACCAAATACAATTACAATTGATTTAAAAGGACAAATAGCTGTAAAAAAAATAACAATAAAAATTACAGCTACAACAGCAGAAAGTAAAAATTTAGCGTCAATTGCCAAAGTAGAATTTTTAAATAATGTAAAAATAGATATTGACACACCAAATTTAGATAAACCAACCAATGTACAGGCAGAAGCACTTAGCGAATCAGCTAAAATAACATATAATCGTATTCCAAACGTAACAGGATATGAAATAACAGTAAAAACAATGGATGGCGAAAGTGTTAAAAAGTATGATTATTATCAAACAACATATGAAGAATTTACAGTAGGTGGATTAAAGAATTATACAGATTATAAAGTATGTGTTCGTTCAGTAAATCAAGAATGGAAAAGTGATTGTTCAGATGAAGTAACAGTTACTCCAAAACCAACAAGAAAGCCACCAGCAGTTGATATGGTAACATTAACACCAGTATATGCAGGATTTAATATTGGGTGGAAAAAAATGGATGACACTCAAACGTATAATGTATACTTTAGAGAAAAAGGAACAACAGAGTTTAGTAAGATTTCTAATATCAATGGAACAAGTTATCAATTAAGAAATTTAAAAGTAGATACTGAATATGAAATAGCAGTAAGTGGTAATAATGAACTTGGTGAAGGTCCTAAATCAGCTATGGCTTTAGGAAAAACAAAAGATTTTGTGATGCCAGATACTTATAATTTTGGACTACTTAATCGTCCAAATGATACAGAAGTTACAGATCATATTAAAAATGTCACTTTAAAAATAGGAAACAATTATCCATCAGATGATATTTATGCTTTAGTAGATAATGACTTTGAATCTTATTGGGAAGCATCTACTTGGGATACTGGAGGATATAATATTTCTGATTCAGGTGTAATTGTAGAATTTGATGATTTCTATCAAATTTCACATATGTTTTTAGTACCCAAAGATGATACTGCTTCATTTAGTTATGTAAGAGTATATTATTGGGATGAAAATGGAAATAGGACTGCAGTTAATGCTTCTATTGGGCGTTTAACAAGTCCAAATGGTCAAGTATATTATAAAGTTCAATTAGCAACAAAAGTAAATACAAATAAAATCCAAATTTGTTTGGCAAACTATTTAGCTACTGGAAATAATGCTTTAAGAGAAATTAAATTTTATGAATATAATTCTCTAGAAGACGATGTGGCAGCATTATTCAAAGATGATTTACGTGTTGAATTAGGAGATAATGTGACAGAAGAGATGATAGCAGCTTTAGAGAAAAGAGCAAATACAATAGAAGATGAAAGTGGTGAATATCATCCAAATCGTAACGTTATATTAAGTGATTTAACATATGCAAGACAAATATTAAATGATACAGCAATAAGAGATGTGATTGTTGTAGACCAATCTATTAGCAATAGTAAAAATGGCCATCTAGGTATTGCTATGTCAATTAATGATTATCAGCCACTTGGAGTAGTAGCACGTTATGGAGAAAAATTAACAGTTTATGTTGGAACAAAAGGAAATGTATTACCACAACTTGTTTTTACACAATACGATGCAGAAGCAAATGTTTGGACTCAGACAGTAACTTTGAAAAAAGGTCAGAATATTATTGATGTGCCAAAAATAGGAACAATCAATACAGAACGTGGTGGCTCAGTATATATCCGTTATCCAAGTGCAAATGCAAGTTCAGAAATTAAAGTTCGTGTAAGCGGAGGAACAAAAATACCAGTATTAGATATCCATAATTTAACGGATGAAACATCAAAAAAAGCAGCAATAAAAACATATATTGAAGAATTAGAAAAATATACAACAGATTTACCAAGTCTTTATGAAGATTCTGAGTATACTTATGATAGAGCTACAAGTACATTAAATTCAACTGAAATTGTAACGAAACATGGATTATTATCAGTACCAGCCACAGCCGTAAAAGATTCAATTGGATATAACTTATCTAATACTGAAGATAAAGTAAATAGAGTATATGAATCAATGAGTGCGTTTGATGAAATGGTAGAACTATTTTATCGTCATAAAGGATTAGAAGAAAACGCAGCCAATTCTAAAAATGAAATGCCAGCAGCTAGAATCAACATTCGTTATATGCGTATGTTTGATGGAGCATTTATGTATGCTGGAGGACTTCATGTTGGAATTGGTTATGGTTCTGTAGCAGGATTGATGCAAGGAACAACCTATTCAAATGACACTTTTAATGGATATTTTGGTTGGGGAATTAGCCATGAAATTGGACATCAACTAAATCAAAGTAAATTAGCATATGCTGAAGTAACAAACAACGTATATTCATTACTTGCGCAGACTGCAAATGATACATCATTATCAAGGTTAGAAGCAAGTAACATTTATCCAAAAATTTATGAAAAAGTAACTTCAAATACAATTGGAAAACCAGGAAATGTATTTGTTCATTTAGGTATGTACTGGCAATTACATTTAGCATATGATGACGCAAAAACGTTTGAAGATACAAATTCTATTTATGCAAGAATCAATCGTTTAACAAGAAGTGAAAATGTAGCAGGAACGGCAGATGATAGATTGATTGTTTATGCAAGTAAAGCAGCTGGTAAGAACTTAATACCATACTTTGAAAAATGGGGACTTGTACCAAGTGAAGAAACCAAAGCTACAATTGCATCTTTATTAGAATCTGGTGAGTTAACGGAAGAGGCAAGAGCCATATGGTTCTTAAATGACGAAGCTAGAAGAAAAAGAATGAATGGTATCACTGCTATGGATAGTAGTACTATTGTAAATGCAACAATTACTGAAGCAGATAGTCAAAACAAACGTTTTACATTGACATTTAATGTAAATCAAGATTCTGAAAAAATATTGGGATATGAAATTAGACGTAATGGAGAATCTATTGCATTTGTAACTGGAACAAATACATTTACAGACAAAATCGGAGCGATGAATAATCAAGCTATTTACTATGAAATAATTGCTTATGATTATTTATTAAATGAAACTTCTCCAGTAAAACTAGAAGAAGTAAAAGTAAGCCATGATGGAAGTGTTAAAAAAGGAAACTTTACAATTTCTTCTAATGTAAAAGCAAGTGGTGAAATTGTAGATCCAGAAAATGAAGAAATGGATGATGAAAAACTATCAATTAGAAATTTAATTGATGATAATAATACCACAATATTTAATGGAACGGAAAAAGTATCAAAATTAGTTTATAGTAATAATAAAATAGTAGAACAAGTAGATACTAGTAATGCTTATGTTATTATTAACTTAAATACTAAAATGCCAGTATCTGGTATTAAATATAAAGCAGCACTTACAGAAGGAAGCTTAATGGAAAATACAATTACAGAATATAACATTTATGTAAGTGTTGATGGTGAAAATTGGATAAAAGCAAAAATGGGAAGATTTAATTTAACTGCCGAAAATGATTATACTGATTTAATCTATTTTGATAAAGTAGGTACAACAGGCGGAGATCAATTATGGACATACAATGATATTTCTTATGTGAAGGTAGAATCTGTTGGAAACACCAAAGGACTTAGTGGAGCGGAATTAGATATTATTGCTCCTCCAGGAGATAATATTGATATGTCTGCAGCAACAATTGGTAGATTAAAAGATGATTATAAATATATCAACAGTAATGGAGTAGAAGATATTATTCCATCAGGAGCCGTAGTAATAAAAGGTGATTATCGTGGTAATCCAGCATATAATGCAATTTTACTTGTAGATGCAAATAATGGAAGTGTAATAACAGAAGATGCTGAAGTATTCTTATTTGCCTCTTTAAGAGATGATGCACAAGTAAGTGAAATAGCAAGTGGAATTTGGTTCTATGTTGTAAGCAAAGAAGTTTATGAATCATTTAGAGAAAAAAGTGTACGTGCAGAGTTATATCGTGTAAACGACATGAATACATTAGAAGGTCAAAGACTTACAAGTACGTCATTATCAGTTAGTAATTTACCTACTTATGAAGAATTAAGTGATATGGAAATTATAGATAGTACAAAAGGGGTAGAGAAAGGAACTGAAGAATAACATGAAAAAAATAGTCTGGTTTAGTCTTAGTGTTTTCCTATTCCTTTTTGGAATATCTCATGTAAAAGCAGCAACATTATTAAGTTTACTTGAGGCAAGTAATGGAAATATTAGTACTAGTTTAAATTTTGAAGAAGGATATGTAGGTGGAATTGATGTCACACTAAAAGTATCAGGAAATGTATCACTTTCATCTATCAGTTGGGATTCTTCAATTACAAGTAATTATACTAAAAAATATTCTTATGATAATACCAATCAAACAATAAGAATTATTATTACAACAGGAAATCAAACAAGGAATTTAGCGAATAAAGATGGAGTTGTATCAATTGGTACACTAGTATTTAACGGAAACGATAAAACTGATTATACAATTGATATTACATCGTTAACATATATAGATGCAAATTATATATCTAAAATAAAAACAGATTATGCAATAAATAGTGACAATAGTTTTATTTATGACACAAATAAAACAACTCCACCAATGCCTAGTGAACCTGAAAATCCAAGTAATCCTAATACTCCATCTGATAATAATAGCAATACTAATAATAATTCATCAAATAACAATTCAAGTACTACTACAGGAAATCAAAATACTGGCAATAATGAAGCAGAAGAGAATAATGAAAATAGTGACCTAGTAGAAGGAAATGAAAATGAATCAAATGAAAACACAGATGATAAAAAGAAGCCATCAAACAATAATGACAATTCTTCTAAACCAAAAGAAGATGAAAAAGAAGAAAAAAGTACAGTTAAAAAAGAGTCATCTTTAATGTCATTTTTAAAGATAGCAATTTTAGTATTATTAGGTTTATCAATTATAGGAATTTTAATTAAAATAATAAAAAAATAAAAAATGCTTAATTGCATTTTTTTTATTATAAAATGGAGTACTTGATAAGAAAGGATATTTGTGCAGAAATATAAAATATATGACTGAAATATGCTCTATGTTATAAAAACAATAAAAAGAAAGGAAGTTTGTTAAGACCATAGAGCTAAAAAGTTATTTGTGATAATGCAAAAGAATATATTTAAGTACTCCTACTAATAATATACTTTGTAAAAATAAAAATACCTTAGAAAAATAGAAAAAAAGAAGAAAATTTAGCTTAAAGTAGCTTTTTCTTCTTTTTTAATATCCATTATTACGGGTAGGATAATTGGTTTTCTTCCAGTTGCATCATAAATGTAACCAGATAATGTATTCATAATTTCTGTTTTAATATCAGAATAATTTATTTGACCTTTTAATTTGGAAATAATCGCATCACGACTAATATCTTCTAGTTTTTTCATAAGTTCTAAATTATCATTAACTAAAACAAATCCTCTAGTTGTAATATTTGGTCTACCAAGTAGTTTTTTATGATTTGTATCAATATTTGCAATCACTACAACAATACCATCATTTGCCATAATTTTTCTATCTTTTAATACAGCATTACCAACGTCTCCAATACGATTACCATCGACATAAACATCTCCAGCTTGTACTGTTCCTGCTTTTGAAATTCTTCCTTTATAAATAGATAATACATCACCATTACCAAGAACAAAAGTATTTTCTTTTGGCATTCCACAATCTACCCCAATATCTGCATGTCTCTTAAGCATTCTATACTCACCATGAAATGGCATAAAATATTTTGGTTTAATAAGTCTTAACATCAATTTTAATTCTTCTTCACTACCATGACCTGATGTATGAATATCATTTAATGAAGTATTCGTACACACTTCTACACCTTTTAAATATAACTTATTGATTGTTCTAGAAACACTAAGTGCATTTCCTGGAATCGTACTACTTGAAAAAATAACAATATCATCTGGCTGTAATTTAATTTGTTTATGATTTCCATTCGCAATTCTAGATAGTGCAGCAAGAGGTTCTCCTTGACTTCCTGTACAAAGTAAACATACTTTACTAGGAGGCAAATGATTAGCCTCTTCTGGACTAATAAAGATATCTTTATTTTTGATATATCCACCTTGAATCGAAATCTCAATATTATTTTCCATACTTCTTCCAAAAATTGCAATCTTTCTACCATTTCTTTTACAAGTATCTACAATGTGTTTTAATCTATAAATATTCGAAGCAAATGTGGCAATAATAATTCTTCCATGATGTTTTGAAAAAATATCTGACATAGCAGCATCTACTTTGGATTCACTAGCACTCATTCCTTCATTTAATGCATTTGTACTATCACTTAATAATAATGTAACGCCTTTATCACCAATTTGTGCCATCTTAGATAAATTTGCCATAGGACCAATAGGTGTCAAATCAAATTTAAAATCTCCTGTTGTAACAATGGTACCATTTGGTGTATGAATACAAATACCATGAGAATCAGGAATAGAGTGTGTGGTTCTAAAAAATTCTACTTCTATATATTTAAACTTTACTCGAGTAGATTCTGTATAAACAACAATATTTTTATAGTTAATATTTCTATCTTCTATTTTCTTTTTAATTAACCCGACTGCTTGATTAGGAGCATAAATAACTGGAATTTCAACATTTTGAAGTAAAAATGGAATACCTCCAATATGGTCCTCATGCCCATGAGTAATAAATAACCCTTTAATTTTTTGTTCATTTTTCTTTAAAAAAGTAAAATCAGGAATTACATAATCAACACCCATTAAATCATCTGGAAAAGTAATACCCACATCCGTAATAATAAGTTCATCATTATGCATTACACAATACATATTTTTTCCAACTTCTCCAAGTCCACCAAGTGCGAATACTTTGGTGTCCTTCTCATCAAAAATCTTCATAAAAACTCCTTTCTTTGTTCTTTCGTTTGAAATTGACTTAATCATTATAACTTTTTTTTTGTTTTTTGTCTAGTAATCTATTCAGAAATCGTGTAAAATAAGAATAGAAAGTGAAAGATGGTGAACAAGATGGGATTATTTGATAAATTTAAGAAAATATTTAAATCAGAAGAAGTAGTACAAACAAAAGAAGAAGAGAAAGAACTAGAACTGTATGATAAAGGATTAGAGAAGACTAGAAATGACTTTGTATCAAAACTTAGTATATTAAATAGAAAGTATAAAAAAGTAAGCAACGAATACTTTGAAGAATTAGAAGAAATTTTAATTATGGCTGATATTGGTGTAGAGACCGTAATGAACTTCATAGATAGACTTAAAAAACGTGTCAAACATGAAAATATTGTGGATTCTGATGACTTAAGAGAAATTATAGTAGATGAAATGTTTATTATCTATGTAAATAATGAAGTAATAGTCAATAAGATTCAATATAGTGAAAATGGTCCTACAGTAATTTTATTTGTTGGAGTAAATGGGGTAGGAAAGACAACAACAATTGGTAAAATAGCACATAAACTTACAAAAGAAGGAAAAAAAGTACTATTAGTAGCAGGAGATACTTTTAGAGCAGGAGCAGTAGAACAAATTAAAGAATGGGGAAATCGTACAGGATGTATGATTGTTGGAAGTGAAAATAAAGATCCAGCAAGTGTGATGTATGATGGACTTGAAATAGCTAAAAATGAAAATTATGATGTAGTTTTAATTGATACAGCTGGAAGATTACAAAATAAAGTAAACTTAATGCATGAATTAGATAAAGTCAATAAAGTCATTGGAAAAATTATTCCAGGAGCTCCACACGAGACATTACTTGTGATAGATGCAACAACTGGTCAAAATGGAATTAGTCAAGCAAAAAATTTTAAAGAAATTACAAATATTACTGGAATTGTGCTTACAAAATTAGATGGAACCGCTAAAGGTGGAATTGTACTTGCCATTAAAGAAAGTATAGGAATACCTGTAAAGTACGTTGGACTAGGAGAAAGAGAAAATGACTTACAAGTATTTGATATTGAAAAATATATTTATGGATTATTTAAAGATTTAGTTGAGGATAAATAATTATGATAGAAGATATTGTATATTTGAGTGATTTATATGATTATTATGGTAGTTTATTAACAGAGAAACAACGTCTTTATTTTGAAGATTATTATTTCAATAATTTAACACTCGCAGAAATGAGTGAAAACTATGATGTAAGTCGGAATGCTGTTCATAAAAATGTAAAAGAAACATGTTCAAAATTATTAGAATATGAAGAAAAATTACAATTATTAGAAAAAAGAAAGAAAATAGAAGAATTGATTCAGAATATAGATAAAGATATAAAAGAAAAAATAGAAGAATGGATATAGGGTGATAAAAATGTTTGGAAAAATTGTTTATATTAGTGATAATGTTGCGCATATTGAAATACCAGATGGTACACCTATTGCAACAAACTTGATGAATATGCATGTAATGTTTGAAGATGATAAGAAAAAAATATTAGGAGAAGTAGAAGATATTAGTGAGAAGTTAATTAAAGTAGGATTTTTAGGAGAAATTGTAAATAATAGATTTGTTGGAGGTGTTATTCGTAAACCAACTTTATCAGCACAAATCCGTGTAATTACAAAAGAAGAACTCGCTTTGATAGTTGGTACACCTCATCCTGGAAGTATGTTACTTGGTGTTAGTCCACTTTATGATGAATATCCAATCTATGTAGATATCAATGATTTATTTAGTAATCATATGGCAGTTTTTGGAAATACAGGAAGTGGTAAATCATGTGGAGTAGCACGCCTTCTACAAAATGTATTTACCAATAAAACCTTTTTACCATATAAATCAAATTTCTTTATTTTTGATGCATATGGCGAATATCATAATGCGTTTCAGTCCATTAGTAGAATTAATCCAAATTATAATTTTAAATTTTATACAACGAATAAAGTTAATGATCCAAATTTAAGTTTACGCATTCCACTTTGGTTATTAGATGTAGATGATATGGCACTGCTACTTAGGGCAGAAAGTCATTCACAAATTCCAATTATTGAAAGAATGCTTAAAATGGTGGCTATTTTTTCAAATGATGCAGGAATTGCCAATGATTATAAAAATCATTTAATAGCGAAAGCAATTATGACAATTTTATATACCAATCAAACATCTGCAAGTAAAAGAAATGATGTATTTGCCATTTTAGCAACTTGTTATACAGACCAGTTTAACTTAGAAGCTCCAGTACAAGGAATTGGATATACAAGAAAATTCCGTGATTGTTTTATCATTGATACAGCAGGAAATTTTCCTGAAAGTAATTTAATGACAGAGTATGTATCTAGTTTTATCAATGATGATTTAGAAACATTAGAAGTAAAAAGAGATCATTATTATACACTTAATGATTTAGAGAAAGCATTAGAATTTACACTTATTTCAGAGGGGTTACTTCGTAATGAAAAAACATCAGGAGAAGCAATTACATTAAAGGTAAGACTTCATGCTTTAGCGATTGGAGAAAATGCAAAATATTTTGATTATCCAGAATATACTACTGTAGAAAGATATATTGCCAGTTTAGTTGCCCTACCTGATGGTAGAAAAGCGCAAATTGTGAATTTTAACTTAGAAGATGTAGATGATAGTTTTGCAAAAGTTGTAACAAAGATATATACAAAAATGCTATTTGATTTTACAAAACGACTAAAGGATAGAGCCTCTATTCCGTTTCATATTTTCTTAGAAGAATCACATCGTTATGTTCAAAATGACAATGATAAATTTTTACTTGGATACAATATCTTTGAACGTGTTGCGAAAGAAGGAAGAAAATATGGACTTATTTTCAATTTAATTTCACAGCGTCCAGTAGAAATATCTGAAACAGTAATTTCTCAGTGTAGTAACTTTATTATATTTAAAATGACACATCCTAGGGATTTGGATTATATAAAGAAGATGCTTCCAAATATAAGTGCGGATATTATTGAAAAACAAAAGAGCTTACAACCAGGTACTTGTGTAGCATTTGGGAAAGCATTTAAAGTACCAATGATTATTAAAATGCAAATGCCTGATCCAGAACCATCTAGTAGTAGTTGTAATGTAGCATCTGTATGGCAAGTATCACAAGCTACAACTACCCAAGCTACAAGTGTCCAACCTGGAATTGTTCAAAATTAGTAAAAAAATGTCAAAATTTATTTTGTCATTTTTTCAAACACGATTATTATTTAAAATTTGATTTTCATTCAATCCTGTAGCTTCTAAAATAACTCTTAAATCAATTCCTTTTTTTAGGAGATTTTTGGCTATTTGTAATTTTTCACGTTCTTCCCCAATTGATATTCCTCTTTTCTCTCCATTTTTATCTCCCTCATCATATCCACATAACCAATCAATTCTAGCCTCATCTTCTTTTGTCCACATTTTTCTCTCTCCTCTCAATACTGAATATTCTTTCTCATCTAAATTATATTCTTTAATATTTTCTACTGCTTTTTTATATTTTAATTCTTTTCTTAATTTTATCAAATGTTTTTTATTTACATTAAATATAGATGCCCATTTCTTATTTGATCCTTTCTTATGATTCTGCATTTCTATAATAAGTATTTTATCTTTGGTTTCTATTTTCATATCACAGATTCCATAAGTTCTATTTTTATTATCTTTTGAAAGTTCCTTATCAATATAGTGAAACTCTATTATTGTTTCATCAAATACATCTTTCATAAATAGAGTAAAAGTGTTTTTATCAGAAAATACTTTTTTAAATGGTTTGTCATAAG
>CANSDD010000037.1 GCA_947645535.1 uncultured Mycoplasmatota bacterium | reverse complement strand
ACGCTTTTTCTTCGAGGCAAGCCTCGGGGAATTTAAATCCCGCTTAGATTAAAATTATTTCTGCAGAAGATGGAATGGAAGCAATTACTTCTCTTTCTATTGAAAATGGCACATATCATATTACTAGTGGAGATGGTAGTAATAATAGTAGTACAAAAAATGATTGGGGATTCTGGGGAAATTCTTCTAGAGAACAAGAAGAGACAACTAGTGCGAAAGGAATAAAAGCTGATGGTACTATTACTATAAAAAGTGGTTCTTTTAACATAGATTCTTCTGACGATAGTGTTCATAGCAATAATAATATTGAAATTCAAAATGGAACATTTGATATATCTTCGGGTGATGATGGTATTCATGCTGATAATATATTAACAATTGAAGATGGAGAAATTAACATCAAAAAAAGTTATGAAGGATTAGAAGCTTCAACTATTTATTTAAATGGAGGAAAAACTACTATAAAATCTTCTGATGATGGTATCAATGCTGGGGGAGGAAATGATTCTTCTAGTATGAGTCGTCCAGGTGCAAATCAATTTTCAAATAATAATTACAAAATAATTATTACTGGAGGATATTATATGGTAGATAGTGATGGTGATGGCATTGATTCTAATGGAATAATTGAGATGAGTGATGGGACTTTGATTATCGAAGGACCAACTGATAATGGAAATGGCGCAATTGATTATGATGGTAGTTTTAATCTCACAGGAGGGATTTTAATAGCAATTGGAAGTTCTGGGATGATGCAAGTTCCTAGTAATACTTCTACTCAAAATTCTATTGTTCTTTCATTTTCCAGTCAAAGTGAGACTTCTGGTATTCAAATTACAAAAAATGATGGAACAGAAATAATCACTTATATTCCAACAAAACGTTATAGTTCTCTCATCTTCTCTTCTCCTACCCTTAATCAAAATGAACAATATTCTATTTATCTAAATGGAACTACTTCTGAAAATCAAAAAGGACTTATAGAAAACGCAAACTTTCAAAATGGAACATTACTAACTACACTTACAATTACAAATCGTGTTACTACTTATGGAAATAGTATGAATAATGGTTTTAGAAACATTCCAAATAATGGTATGCCAGGTGGTGATATGGAAGGATTTAAACCAAGTAGAAGATAAATTATTTATATAATAGAAAAAGACTTTTTGATAATCTCAATATCACTAAGTCTTTTTTTCTACAATAAATATTCATCAATATAATTACAAATAATAGGCTCAATTGACATAATTCCAGGCTTTATTTTTTCTTTATTTGTCAACATCACAAAAGTAACTAATTGCAATAAATCTTGTTCTTCTTTTGTCAAATTTTCTACTCCTATTTCTTTTACTTTTGCATGCAAATTAGGAAGCCATACATCCATTACAACTAACTTATTTAATGATGCATAATAACTTGTATGAATATCTCTTATATTATGATTCATTTCATCTGAAAAAGAATTAAGATTAATTGCTAATACATTTTTGTTAATACAACTAAAAGATTTAGGATCATTACCATCTGCATGCATATAAATAGTATTCATTGCTCGTTCTTGGTCTTCTTCCTCGAAAATTAACGTAATGGCTATTGATGCAATATCATTTACATTGATTAAATGTACTGGTTCTATATTCCTTTTTACCATAATATTTCTCCTTTCTGGCTAACATAATAGCAAAAGGAAAAAATAATGTAAAACAACAAATTATATATTTTTTAATGATTTATATTATCAGATTTTGAATTTCTGTTAGGCAAATTTTTAAAATCTGCATTTTATTTTTTACAGATTATTAAATTTAATAGATTTCTTATTTTTCTTATTTTTTTACTCCCCTTATCACTCTCATCATATCTTCATGAAATACTAATCCAGCTTTTTTATCATATGCTGTTTCATCACGATTAATGATAACAAATTTATCTCCATTATAATAAGAAAGTAAAGAAGCTGCTGGTGTTACAACTAAAGAAGAGCCTATTACAATTACCATATCCGCTTTTAAAATATCAAATATTGCTTCATTTAAAACATCTTCATCTAATGCTTCTTCATAAAGCACAATATTAGGTCTAATAAGTCCCTTACATTCACAAATAGGAAGCTCTTTTTTTAATACTTCCTCTGTGTATTTTTTATTACATTTCATACAATGATATTCATGAATATTACCATGTAATTCTAGTATTTTATTGCTACCTGCTAGTTTATGAAGTGAATCTATATTTTGTGTAATAATCGTTACATTTTTTTCTTCTTCCAATTCTTTTATCCAAAAATGAACTAAATTAGGTTTGGCATCTTTATATAACATCTGTTTTTTTAGAAATTGATAAAAAGATTCGGGATGTTCTAAAAAATAATGGTGACTTAATATTTCTTCTGGAGATACTGTACTTTTCTTTTTATATATTCCATTTGGACTTCTAAAATCTGGAATACCAGAAGCAACAGATATCCCTGCTCCTGTAAATATCACAATCCTATTAGACTTAGAAATCCAATCTTTTAATATCTCAATTTTATTTTTAAATTTCATTTCTTATCACCTTTTTTATCTGGTCTTTTGTCTCATCTAAAAACTGATATCGTACTGAATTTATTCCTAAACTATAATAGTCTATATTGGTGTTATTTCTAGGTTTATAATTGTAAATTTTCATAAAATTTGAATTTTCTTCTATAAAATAAAGATTTGAAAAACGATCTTTTAAATATCCATTGCTTTCTTTTCTATTAAAATACTCTAATAAATGAAATTTACTAATCATAACTTCTTCTTTTCCATAAATTATTACTTCTAAATTAGGATGTGCATGATAACGATTTTTATAAGCACAAATGAGTGATTTTATTTGTCTTTCCTCTATCTCTAAAGAAAGAGTGACTTTTTTTGCGCCAAGTGAAAATAAAAATGCTACACTATAAGAATTCACTATATTAAGTGACCAATCAGTAATTGTTTGTGGAAAAGTAGAAAAAGAACCTAATTCACTAACTATTTGAGGATTATTTTTTTTAGAAATATGGTGGATAACTCTTGGATTTTTCAATAATACTCTCTCATCTGTCTTTATTTTTTCATATAATTCTTCTCTTTCCACATAAATAAAATCAAAGTTTTCTTTTTCCACAATATAATATTGAGATTCTTCTGTAATAAGTACTGTTTTCTTATTTTGAACTGGAAAATCTGGAACAATTCTTTTATATTCTTCCTTTTTGTATGGATACATATAACATCTTTTTTCATTTAATTCATTAGTTGCTTTTCTTCTAAGTTCATTCAATTCTTTAATAGACATAAAAATATTTTCATCGATATTAAGTGTCACATTTTCAACTTTATAAACAGTATCTCCTAATTTTTTTAATTGTTCCTCTATACGTTCTTTTGAAGTAGCTGTGTTTTTGGCTTCTTCTACAATATAAGAACTAGTTACAATAACTTCATTTTTATCGTCAGTAAATTTTAAAATTGGATTTTTCCCTATTTTCAATTCTACATACATAGATATTGATACTCTTCGTCTTTTTTCCTTTAATGCTCTTTCTATTCTATCTAACTGCTCTTTATCAGTTGTTTTTAAAACTAAATCCCCTTTTTCATGTTCTTCTTTATAAGGTATCTCTATAATTCCTTTTTGAATTATTTTTTCTTGTTTCCCATTTTGTATGATCTTTGTAATAATCGTTCCTGAATCATTTTTTCCAAGTATACGAATTCCATCTCCATTTTGCAGCATAGAATATAATTCTAATTTTATTTTTCCATTCTTATAATCTAATACTTTTCCAATTGGTATTCCCATATGATTTGGTCTTTTTTGATTCATATAGTTTTTATTTTCTTCATGAAATAAAAATCCTTTTGTAAATTCACGATTAAATATTTTTTTTAATTCTAATATATCATTTTCTGTTATTTCTATTTTTTTATCCTTACAATAATCATCAATTGCCTTACGATATAAACTTACAATTAAATAAACGTATTCAGGGCGTTTCATTCTGCCTTCTATTTTTAAACTATCTACACCTATGTCAATGAGTTTTCCTAAATGTTCTAATGTATTAAGATCTTTTGTACTAAGTAAATATTCATCCTTATTTACTTTCTTTAATTTTTTTTCTTCTCTAATCAATAAATCATATTTTTGCCTGCAACTTCCTGCACAAGAGCCTCTATTACCACTTCTTCCACCTATCAAGCTTGACATTAGACACTCTCCAGAGTAACTAATACATAAAGCTCCATGCACAAATATTTCAAGTTCTATATTAGTATTCTGTTTAATTTCTTTTATTAAATCTATATCCGTTTCTCTAGCAAGTACAGCTCTTTTTACTCCTAAGCTTTCTGCAAATTTTACTCCTTCTAGATTATGAATATGCATTTGGGTAGATGCATGAACTTCTAATAACGGGTAAGTTTGTCTAATGAGATCCATCATTCCAATATCTTGAATAATGACTGCATCGACATTTGCTTTATATAAAAAATCAATATAATTCATAAATATCTCTACTTCATCTTCATAGATTAGTGTATTTACTGTAACATATATTTTTACTCCATATAAATGTGCATAAATAACTGCTTCTTTTATCTCATCATTAGAAAAATTAGATGCAAAAGTTCTAGCACCAAACATGTATCCACCTAAATATACAGCATCACATCCTGCTTCAATTGCGGCTTTTAAACTTTCCATATTTCCTGCAGGCGCCAAAAGTTCTGGTTTTTTCATCGTATCACTTCCTAGTAATTTTATTATAGTGAAGTTATCAGAATAAAACAAGAACAAATTTAAAACTATTTATCTTATTTTTCGTTTCTTTTATTTTGTAAAAGATTGTTTTTATATTTTAACAGTGATTTTTCTGATAGTCCATTATTTGACTTTCATTAAGACCTGTTATTTTTGTAATAGTAGATATATCTATTCCTAATGTAAGCATATTTTTAACATCTTCTAGCTTTCCTTCCAATTTTCCTTTATCCTCTGCTTCATGTCTAATCATTGAAGTTGCTAATTCAAATGACATTTCCATATTCTCTACCTCCTTTAATGCTTTATATGTTTCTATATCCATATTATATATTTCTATTTCTTTTGCAATTTTTTTAAATCTTTTATCTTGTTTATACTTTTCTAATATTTTCTTTCCTTCTTCTATTTCATAACTATCTAATCTCGCTATTTTAGCATAATCATAATCTATTGTTTCTCTCTTTTTTATTGCTTCTGCAATATTCCAAATTTTTATTTTTGATAAATTCCCAAATTGTTCATCAATTTGTTTATCATATTCTTCAAACTCTTTCAAAATGGTTGGTATACCTTCTTCATAGTTTAATATTATATATGCTTCTACTGGTTTCATCTCTTTATAATCTTTTCCTGAATTTTGCTCTGTATAAAATCTTGATGTATACATTTTTAATCTTGGTACTAAATTACCTAAATTTTTATTTTGTACTTCTATTAAAATAATTTTTGTTGGTGTTTCTATTACCATATCACATACTCCATACCTAAGATTGATATTTTCTTTTGATAATTCTTTATCCTTATACCAAAAATCATCTATTTTCTCATGAAAAACATCTCTCATCAACTTTCGTAATTCTTCTTTGTTACTATAAATTCTTTTAAAAATTAAGTCATAACGAAGTCCATATAATTTTTGTTTTTTTCTTCCATAAACAATTCCTTTCTAGGAGGATTGCTTATATCTCTATTATAGTAGATTTATACAAGATAATCAATTATAATAGAGATATTTTTGCCTCCTCAATAATATTGTTCAATAAAAATTGTTCAAAGTCCTTAATTTCTTCAAAAAAAAATAAACAATATTTTATTGCTTATTTATCCAATCTAAATAATTTTTGAATTCAATATCTTCTTTGTTTACATGTAATACAAATAGTATTTTTCCTTTTAAAGACTCTAAATATATATCTTTTTCTATATCTAGTCCTATATTCTGAAGATGTTTTTCTATTCCAAATTTCTTACAATAATAAATTTGTTTTCTAATCTCTTTCCGATAAATTCTAGGTGTATTTAAATATTCATTTACAACAATTCCTGTAATTATTTGTCTTTTACCTTTTGTTAATAATTTTGTTTTTTTATGATTCAATGTAAATCCAAATGTCTTTAATCTTTCCCCCACAAATGAAATTATTTTCTCTTTATCAAATCTACCTGAAAATGTCATATCATCACAATATCTTGTATAAGTAATATTATTTTCTATACAAAAATTACCAACTTCATCATCAAATTCTTTTAAAATAATATTTGAAATGGTTGGAGAAGTAGGTGCCCCTTGTGGCAAATGATTTTGATAAGTACAAAGTTTCGTTAAAATTGTAGCTACTCCTTCTGGAAAGTATTCTTCTTTAAATACGAATGATTTTACATGTTCAAATGTAATAGTATCAAAAAAATTTTTCATATCTAATTTTAAAATTATAGGCTTTCTTAAATGTACTTCAGCATTCTTTACAATATCAGAGCCTTTATAATAAGCAGTTGCATATTTTGATATAGATAAACCTTTTATTATATGATTTAATATATTTTTTTGTATTTGTTTTAAAAGGAAATCTGGCGCTAATAACTTTCTTTTATTACCATCTTTTTTAGGAATTTCTAAATATTCATAATGTTTTTCTATATGATTACTCACGCTATATAATATTTTTAAAACTTCTTTTTCTTCTCCTTTCCATAATCCTAACGATAATAGAAATTCCATTTCTTGCTCTTTTGTGCAATATTTGAAATAATTATTTGCCATATTTCACCTACATATCTAATAAAGTAAAAAGCACTATACAAAATGATATTCACATATGGAAGCGTACTTTACTACATGAAGTGTAGAGAAGTTACGATGACATATTGAATCTTAATGATAACTTAATATATTATTTGATGAATCATCAAACATCTAGATAAAAAAATTCTAGTAATGGCTAAAGTACTTTTTACTAAAGATAGTGTATCATAAAATTTAAAAAATAGATATATCTATATAGATAAAAATGTTATCACTTATTCATTCTTTTTATAAAAGCTTTATATAATAAACAAGAAAATACATTTGATTTTTGTTATGTTAAGTACTTTTAGTTAATCTTCTTTGTTTAAGAATTTTATCATATACTAATCATAACATTACTATATATTGCATTTATATACCTTTCTTTATCAATTCTATTCATAGAGATTTCTCTTCTCTAAAATATTGTTGTAATATCTATAGAGAGTATCTACCTCTACACTATTCAATGTATCTCCATTACACTATATATTTTTCGTCACAATAGCAATTATTTTAATAGATATATATTTTTCACAATATTTTATAGACATACTATCTATGTGTCTAACAATACTATTTTGGCTTTCTATCAAACTCAGAAACACACAGAAAAGCCATATTCTTCAATATGACTAATTTCACTTATTTTAAATATTTTAATTCACCCATTCTTGAAGTTGGTACAAATCCTGGTGCACATTCAATTACATCTGGAATTCTATTTACAATCGTTGCACATGTAAGTCTCACTGTATCTGGCTCACTTACAACAAATCTTGTACTAGAATCTCCAATAATTGTCCAATCATTTGTATCTACTTCTCCTGGTGCATATACTTTTCCAATACATTCTGCTTCTACTATAATTCCTTCTTCTGTAACCCCTGTTACAATTGCTGACATTCCTGTTGCTGTTCCTGCTTTTACAGTCATTCCAAGCGTTGATGATTCAATATCAGCACTATGAGTAAGTGGTACACACTTTTGTGTCATATCTATTAAGTGTAAATGCATTTTATCAGCAAGCCAAGGAACAACATTCCACATATATGATGGTGTATAACTTCCAGATTCAATTAATTTTTGTCTTTCTTCTTTACTTATTTTATCAGCACTCGCTATTTTTAAATCAAATTCTTCTAAAGAAAGACCTGCGCCATGAACCTCTGCTAAAGCGATTCCGTAATCTTCTACATTATAAGAAGAAGAACCTTTTATTTTTGTAATTCCGTGAGTAGCTCCTGCAATTGTTGTAATCAAATTTCCCCAAAATGCATCTTGATATCCACTACCAGTAATTGTACAATTGTTAGCTTTTGCTAATTCATCAATTTTCTTTGTTAAAGTTGGATTTGATACTACTGGATAAAATGCTTCTTCACAAGTTGTAATTGCATTTACTCCATTTGCTGCACAAGTTATAAGCACATCTTCTAAATCACTTAATAAACTCATTGTTTCAACAATCACAATATTTGGTTTTGTATCTTTTAATAATTGTTCAAATTCATTTGCATTTGTAACTTTTACACCATAAAAATCTGTTCCAATTAAACTTGGATTAATATCTACTGCCCCTACTAATTCCATACCACATTCAGTAGCATACTCTACTGTATAACTACTCATTTTTCCGCATCCATATTGTATAAATTTAATCATTTCTATCATCTCCTATTTTCATTTTATCAAAAAAGAAATAGAAAATCTATAAAGTTTACAAAAGAAAAAGATTAAAATGTAAAGTATTTGAATCAAATTTTTTAATTATTACAATTTATAAAACTACTTTAAATACTTTTTCAATTCTTTTCTAAATTCATCTTCTGATAATTTACTTAAATATTTATCAAAAGCTAATGGAGAATTTGTTATTTCTTTTCCCATCCACTTTTCCTTAATAAAACTATTTTCCTCCTTTTGTGATGAAAAAGTCACTTCTACTCTATATAACCCTAAATATTTCCCTAAATACTTTTTAATTGAAATTCTACTATCTTTTAAAAATAAATAGCTATCTCTAATAATAGATGAATATGCTTTTTCTTTTAAATTTAAAAATTCGTTTTCAGATATATTATTTTTTTCTACAATATTATTTTCATCATCCAATATTTCTTTTTGATACTTTTCTCCTTTTTTTTGAACCCTCAATTGATCATTGATATAATATCTTTCATATCTTATTGGATTACTTAAGTTTAAATCTTCTAAAGAAGCAATAATAAATCTTTTTGTTAATTTTCTCATAAAAACTCCTCAAATAATATATATAACTATTCTTCTAAAAAGTTATATAATTTTTTAACTATCTTTTTATAAATTCTTAAATGTCGTTATAACCTTTATTTATAAGCATTTATGGCATTTTTATTTTTGAAAGAAATTCACATATATTTTTATAATTTCTTATATTTTTACTTTCAAAAGTAGTAAATTGGTAGTAAAATTATAATTTTTTTATGTACTAATTTAAAATATAAAAAATACCATACAATGTCATAGTAACGAAGTGTAGTCTTATAGGCGAGACTAGTGGCGTAGCCACTAAAGTCTTCGCCATAATAAGGTATAGTATTACCCTTATTATGTAGCATAAAGCATGTAGCAATATTGTTTAAATAATATGTCACTTTTGCAATTTACTTAATTCAATTACAATCTTTTCTATATTATTAGATAATTGCTCTAAAGAATCATATTCTATAATATGATTTGAAACGCTTTTTAAAGACGAGTTTGGGGTAGTACCTTTTTTATAAAAACAATAAATAGGAATATTATCATCACTTGCCCAACCAAGTTCAATTCCTAAACCTGTAGCACGGTAAGATACTTCTGCAATAAATAAATCTAAATTAGTATAAAAATCTCTTGTATGTTTTTTATTTTCACCATTTTTATGTGGAAAAATTAATGTTTCAAATTGTAATCGTTTATTTTGCTCAATAGGTTTATAGTATTCGTTTTCGTAATCAAAAGTTTTGGAATGTCCAAAATATATTCTCATCAAAATCGCCTCCTTATAAAAAAATATATCATATTTTTTTTATTTTGTCTTGTATTTAAAAGTAGTAAATTAGTAGTAAAACATCACTAAAATTTTGCATATATCTTTTAAAATATTTTAATCAAAGACTAAACTATTCTTCTAAAAGATATACAAGATTAGGATCTATAGCTATATTTTTCGTATAAATTGTCCAACTTGTTACATCATCTACTGTAAACCAAGCTTCATCCCCTTCATGTATGTTAGGAACATCATAAGGTTCTTGTGTTAATTTTGCTTTGAATTTATCATCTTTCATTTCTATTAGTTCAAACCAAATATGTTCAAATTTACCTTTTTCTTTTAAAGGTAAACCAATCTTGATTAAAATTGTATTCTCTTTATTTTGAAATTGTTCTTTTACATAATGAAAACGCTCCATAGCAAGTTCTTTCATTCTAGCAGTTTCTGCATCACTAAAGAAGAATAATGGATTTTCTCCCCATAAGTTATCATAAATTGATACTTTACTTAAAACGTCATTTTTTTCATCTTCTTCACATTGATATAGAAAAACAATACTAGTTTTACTGTTATGACCATTTTCTCTATCTTTTAATCCACCTAGTTTTAATTTCTTATATTCAAAGAGTCCCTCTGTCCAAGGTTTGCAAGTCACTACTACTGGATAACCGTTAATAAGACATCCAATATATGCACTTGATTTATTTGGATCTTCTTTTTCGTTTCTATCTAATAAATACATTGCATAAGTTGAAATTAAATTATAATGGTTTTGATAACTTGAAACATTTGATTCTAAAATTTCTAATTCTGGAAGACCACACCTACAAAGTCCATGAGTATGTAGCCAAACATTATTCTTATCTCCCATAACAGCTTGAACTGTAAATAAACTGTTTGAAGATGGCAATACTTTTGAATTGGCTACCATATAAGCCCATTTTACTGGAAATACTCTTTCAGCACTTTCATCAAGAATTCCTATCACATCAGAAACAATAGCAAAACCTAATTTTAATTGTAACTGAAATGATTCCTTGGCATTTTCACCAAATTTCATAAAAATAGTTAATGCATATTTAGCTGATAATATTTCTTTCTTTTCGTCTTCTTTAAAAAGAAAGCTTTTATCTAAATAATATTCAGGAACATTAACTCCGCCAGAGTAAAGTCCAACTTCATATTCTTCTTCCTTATATTCTAATGTGATATAAATAATTTGTTTAATTGCATCGACATGTTGTTCAATTACTTTTACTTCTGGAATTTCTTTTATTCTTTCAATCGCTTTTGTAAAAAAATCACAATTTTCATTTTTTGGTATGAATAGCATATAAGATTTTTCTTCCCAATAATATAATGGTTGTTCTACTATTTTTTTCATTCTACATATTCCTTTCAACATCACTTTTATCTTTCTCTTTCTATAAATAAAAATCTATCTCTATTTTGTAAATCTTTTTCTATTGTAATGATTGCTTCAGGAAAATACTTTTTCGCATACATTTTCAAATATTCACCTTGCGTACTTCCTATTTCAAATGCAAGTAAACAATTTGCTTTCATAATTTTATTCGCATTTTTTAGTATTTCTTCATAGCAATATAGTCCATTATGATCTGCATAAAGAGCAATATCTGGTTCATTATTTTTTACAATTTCCATAATTTCTTCATTTCTATCAATATATGGTGGATTACTAATCAACACATCATATTTTTTTATTAAAGGGATAATTAAATCTCCTTCTATAAATTCGATATCTACATGATTGATTTTCGCATTCTTTTTTGCTATATCTAAAGCTTTTTTTGATATATCTACAGCATCTACTACACTATTCACTTCTTTTTTAAGTGTAATTGCAATACATCCACTTCCTGTACCAATATCTACAATATCAATTTTTTTATCAAACTTTTTTTTACACTTCTCTATTGTTTTTTCTACTAATTCTTCTGTTTCAAATCTTGGAATTAATACATCTTTATTTACTTCAAAAGGATATCCATAAAATTCCACATTTCCAACAATGTACTGAACTGGCTCACCGTTTTTCAGACGATTTAAGGCTACACTAAAATCTCCATGATAATATTTCTTTAAATATTCTATATCTGTCATATGAAAAAAGAGAATCAGTTTCCCTCTCTTAACTTTCTAGCTTGATCTTCTGTAATCAAAGCTTCTATTATTTTTTCTAAATCGCCATCCATAACTCTATCCAAAGAATTTGTAGTAAATCCAATTCTATGATCTGTTACTCTATTTTGTGGATAATTATATGTTCTAATTTTTTCTGAACGATCTCCAGTTCCAATTTTACTTCTTCTCTCTGCTCCAATTTCTTGTTCTTGTTCTCTTAACTTTAAATCATAAAGACGTGCTGATAAGATTTTAATAGCTTTTTCTTTATTTTTTATTTGACTTCTCTCTGTCTGTGAATAAACAACTAATCCAGTTGGAATATGAGTCAGTCTTACTGCACTATCAGTTGTATTAACTCCTTGTCCTCCACATCCACTACTTCTTGTAATATCCACTCTAACTTCATTCATATCAAGTTCAAAATCTACTTCTTCTACTTCTGGCATAACAAGCACAGTTGCTGTTGAAGTATGTACTCTTCCTTGGGTTTCTGTTTCAGGTACTCTCTGTACTCGGTGTGCTCCACTTTCATACTTTAATTTAGAATACACATTTTCTCCTTTAACCATAAATTCAATTTGAGAAAATCCTCCTGCTTCTGAATCTTCTGAGTTTAATATTTCTACTTTCCAACCTACTTTTTCAGCATATTTTAAATACATCCTATATAAATCTCCAGCAAATATATTTGCTTCATCTCCACCTGCTGCTCCACGTATTTCAACAATTACATTTTTTCCATCATTTTCATCTTTTGGCAATAATAATATTTCAAGTCTACTATTTAATTCTTCTAATTCTGCTTCTAATCTTGTTTGTTCTTCATGTGCAAAATCGGATAATTCTGGATCTTTACTCATTTCTTTGGCTGCTTCTAAATCACTTATTAGTTGTTTATACAATTGATAAGCTTCATAAGCATCTTTTAAACTAGATTGTTCACGTGTTAAGGCTAATGTTTGTTTTATATTGGAAATAACTTCTGGTTTCATTAGTTCATTTGATAATGTATTATAACGTTCTTCTATTGCCATAAGTCTTTCGATCATAATATTTCGCCTCTTTCTATAACATAAGAATTATACTATATTTTATTCTATTTCGCAAATAAATTTAAAGTAATTATTTAAAAATATGCTATAATAATATTACTGAATGGAGGTTTTTATCATGAATTTTGAAAATTATCAAAAAACAAAAGAAGAATTAGAAAAAGAAATAAAGAACAATCAAGAGAAAATGAATGAATATGATGAAAAATCAAGAATGGCAAAAGTAAATAAATTTGAATATAAAATAGGACTAATATTAGGTATTTCTGCACTTTCTTATCTTTTCTTATTTATATTACCAACTCTTTTGGCAAGTAACAGTCTTATCTCTTCTTTAGTGCTTATCCTACCTGGTGAAGGAGTAAGTGGTATTATAATAGGAGCATCTTTAATAGTAGGAACAATGGGTTTAAAAGTAATTCAAAAAATAAATAAATTAAAAAAAGAGGCTGCTGAAAAAGTTTACAAAGAATAATGTAAACGAAGACAGCAACTTT
>CANSDD010000036.1 GCA_947645535.1 uncultured Mycoplasmatota bacterium | reverse complement strand
GTTTAATTCTCATTTCCATACTCAAATACAAAAACGAAATAGAGTGCTTTCGTAGTTTTAAAGTTATCAACCAAAATACCCCTATAATGTTTTTTAACAATAAATACCTAACCCCCCAGAAAAAGCCAAAGCACTCAAATTAAATCTTCAATTCCCTATTATAATAGGATTATTTTTTTTGTAAATACTTTTTTAATACCTTTCAAATTTTAATTTTCTGCATTATTTTTATTACAAATTTACCATTTCTGCTTAACAGATTTTCAATTTCTGTACTGATTTCTCACCAAATTAGTATTTTTTTATAATTTTCTATGTTGATAAACTGTCAATTTTTATTCTCACTTAACTCAGAATAACCCAAAAAAGGGAAAAATATTTATAATACTCTCCCTTCCATTTCATTTTGATTTTCTGATAATACCATTATATTGTGACTTACTAAATCTGTTACAATATCAGTACCATTTAAATCTTTATTTTGACTTTTTATACCAACATAATAAGATAATACATCAGCTATATAATGATCATTTCCATATTTTCCACTAGTCCAAACACAATTTTTTTTAGCTTCTGCAATTACATTTGGATCATTTTCATCTAAATCAAGTATAACCCTATAATAATAACTATTTGGTCTTTCATGAACATCTTTTACAATATCCAACCATCCTAAATCATTTTGATTATTGATAACCTCTTCTTCACTTATTCCCATTTGTTTGGCATAATCATGAATAATAATTTTCATCATTGCTTGACCATAATTATAAGATTGTAAGGCCAAATAAATATTTCCATGATATAAGTTTAAGCGATTTTGTAAATACATAGCTGCACCTTGCACATTTTTCTCAAAATCACATGCATTTTCCATTGTAATAGCTAAACTCTCTTCGCTTCCATTTTCAAAATTCCAAGCCGTAACAATCCTTCCATCAGGTGATTCTAGCTGAAAAGCTCCTACTCCATATCCATTATAACGACTTCCACCAGGAATACAAGAATTGTGATCCAAACTAGATTCCGTCATCCCTTTTGCTATTAGTAAATATGGATCTACTCCAAACTTATTAGCAGTCTCTACAATCATTTTTCCCTCTTCTGTTTCAAAAACATTACTGACAGTATTATTTACTCTAGCCCCTAACATAATTCTTGAATAATCATATCCATTATATTGCTCCTGTAAAGTTTGTGTTTGTATTAGCCTTGAAGCAAAAGATTCTTCTTCAATAACAGGTTCTTCTGTTATAACTATTTCTGGTTCTACTTCTATTACATTTTCTGTCACAATATCTTCTTCTATTTTTGAGTGCAAATTTTCCCTACTATTTGTAAAACCTACTGCACTTGTAACTAAAATTGTTCCAGTAAGAGCTAAAGATGCTAATTTTACTTTATTAACATATAACAAACGTAAACCAAGCATCTGTAAAGGAGTTGAACGAATTCCTGACTTTAAATTTTTGGAAACAACTGGGGTACTTTCTAATCTATTAAAAAATTCATCAAATAATGAAGCATCTAACACTTGATAATTTTTTAAAACAAATCTAACTTCTTTTTTTGTATAAACTATTAAATCATTCTCTTTAATTCTAGCATCTAAGAAATAATTTCCTTCATTATGAAGATAAGAAGCAATTCTTCTCTCAGAATTTGTTCTTTTACGATAACGTACTCCATCTTTATCTGTTCCAGTAATCTCTAAAAAATATCCATTATCATCAATCCCAAGATAAACTGTTTTTGCCATTTCATTCGCCCCTTTTTACACTAATTCCAATGCCATCTCCAAGTTCTAAAAATGTTGTTTCAAAATTTTTCTTATCCTCTAAATATGCAATATAATTTCTTATTTTTCCAACCATCTGTCTTAAATTTTTACTTTCAATTCTCTCTAGCATTTTTGTATATCCATGAAAATTTAAATTATCTGAAATAACAGTTCCACCTATTATTAAATTAGATTCAAACTTTTCAAAAAATTTAATATACTGACTTTTAGCTGCATCTATAAAAATTAAATCAAATTCCTCTTCTGTATAATAATCCATAATATCCATAAAAATTACTTCTATCTGATTCTCTAACTTTACTTTTTTTATATTTTTTAATGCTTCTTCATAACGATTTTTATCTCTTTCAATCGTTACTATTTTAATATTTTTATCTATACTAGCCATACGAATAGCGGAATAACCAATTGCTGTTCCAAGCTCTAGTATTTTCTTTACATGATTTTCCTTAATATATTTTTCTAAAAATTCTATTCCATCTTTCATCATAATTGGAATATGATTTTCTTTTGCATATTGTTCCATTTCTTTTAATACTCGAACCATAATCCCTCTTTTTTTAATGTATTTACTGTATTTATATGTTCACTATTTGTTTTACTAAAATATGTTTTACCATTCTTATCTGCAACAAAGAAATAATTATTATGTTCAGTTGGTTTTATTGCTGCTTTTATAGACATTATACTTGGATTACAAATTGGACCAATTGGAAGCTTACCCGCCATAGCTACAGGTCTAGTATTGTAATCATTTACATCATCTATCTCAGATTGATACAAATCACGTTCACTTAAATCTACTTTAGCAGCATAATAAGTTGTCACATCACTTCCTAGTGACCAACCATCTTCTAGTCTATTATAAAATACACCTGCTACTCCTGCTCTATCATCTGCATTAGATGCTTCTAACTCTATAATAGAAGCTAATGTTAACATCTCATGAAGTGTATATTCACTACTTTCTATTTCACTTTTATATGGTTCTAACTTTACCTCCATATGATCTAACATTTTTTCAAAAATTTCTTTTCCAGTTACATTTGTATTCATAAATTCATATGTATCTGGAAACAAATATCCTTCTAATGAATAATAAATCTTTTCATCTAAAATTGTTTCATCTAAAAACCAATATTTCTCTATCAATTCTTTCAAATATTCTTCATCTTGTAATAATGCAAATATCTCCTCTTCTGTATTATTTGTTTTATCTGATATTATTTTTGCTACTTGCCTCATATTTTTTCCTTCTGGAAAAGTAATCGTTATCGTATCATGAGTGGCTGTCGGATCAGTTGCTAATGTATCTACTAACTTTTTTACTCCCATATTTTTATTTAAAGAAAAGGTTCCAGCTCTAAAATTCGTTGGTTTATTTAATTTTACATAAATTTTATAAACCAGTTCTGAATGAATAAGTCCTTTTTCTTTTAATGTTTTTCCTATTGTTAAATAAGTTTCACCTGAATCAATTGTTATTTCTACTGGTGTATTTACATTAGTAACTGGCTTTAATCCCCATTCATATAGAAAATATAAAGCTATTATTAAAATAATTACAAACACTATGAAACCAAATAACCCCTTTTTTACTCCTGGTTTTATTCTTCTTTTTGCCATAACACCAAAAACGAGCGATTATTGCTCGTTTCCTTCTATACTTTCTGCAGCTTTTGTTTGTAATTCTTCTAATATAGTTTCAATAATCTTCCATTCTTTTTCAGTTTCTATTGGCATTAATTTTGTTTCTGCAGCATCTGGTTCATATATAGATGCATACACTTTTGTATTTCCTTCCTCATCTGTTGTATTATCTGTATAAACCATATAATTTTTCTTTGTTTCATCTGATTCAAACGTGAATAATACTTCACATGTAATTTCTTCTCCTGCTTCATTTGTAACTTTAAAAGTCATTCTTTCTTCCATTTTTATCTTCCTTTCATTTTATCTAAATAAGTTTGCAATATAATATTAGCAGCTAAACTATCAATTTTTTTCTTTCTTTTTTTTCTTGATAAATCCGCTTCCACCATATAGTGCGTTGCTTCTACAGTAGATAATCTCTCATCTTGCATAATTACTTCAAGGTTTAAATTTTCTTCTAATTTTTCTTTAAACGCGAGTGTAGTAAGACCTCTATCTCCTACTGTATTATTCATATTTTTAGGAAATCCAAGTATAATTTTTCCTATATTGTATTCGTTTATAATCTCTTTTAATTCTGGTATTAAAGAATCATAATCATCCTCTTTAAAATGAATCGTCTTATAAGCAGATGCAATTGTTCCTGTTATATCAGAAATAGAAATCCCAAGTGTTCTAGTTCCAAGGTCAAGTCCTAAGTATCTCATTTGTTTAAATACTTTCTAACCATTGATTCCAAAATTTTTGCTTTATCAAATTTCATTATTTTTTTTCTTGCTTCTTTATGACTAGATATATATCCTGGATCTCCACTCATAAGATAACCTACAATTTGATTGACTGGATCATAGCCTCTTTCTTCTAAGATAAGAGCTACTTCCATAATTGTTTTTTGGGTAAAAGCATTTTGAAATTCAGTACTATCATAAACTTTCGTTTCTTCCATTTACTCACCTACTTTATGAATACATTTTTATTTTATCATTTATAAAAAATAAAAGCAATGGCAAGAAGAAAAATAACAGATAAATCTATCATCTATTTTATACAATTAATAATATAATTCCAACTAAAGTTGATATTGTACCTACAACTAAATTTATGACAAGTCTATCTTGATTCTCTATGATAAGTTTTGGAAATTTTTTATATACGTATATTTGAAAGTTATATTCTTTTATATCAATAAATTTTTTCATACTATCACAATACAAATGATAGAAAGGAGATTTTCTAGATACATTTATGTTTTGTTTATATTCTTTATCATTTACAATATACATTACTTCTAAAAGTTCCATGAAGTAATGGTATCCCCATCCAAACATTGAAGATTTTTTTATCGAGATTATTTGTGTTGTTACAGAGTTATATTTTAATAACATCCATATAGTTAAATTATTTAGTCCAAATAATAATATTATTATTTTTATTCTACTTCCTCCGATTTAATAAATCCTTTATGTATTATATATTATCAACACTATATTCATTTTAACATTTGAATCAAATGATACTTTCTGATCTATAAAATTACTTTTTGCATCAATAATCATTAAAAAATGAGAATGTTCAAATATTTTTTATTTCTATTACTGCGACATTTTATAAACAAAATTGACTTTCAGATAAAATTGCACTAAAACAAATGATACTTCTTAATATACAATATTGCCTTCTTTTCATAATAATTAGAAAATGATTGTTCAAATATACTATCTAATATTTTCTTTATTTCACTTGCTGACTCTCCATATTTTGATTCATATTCTAAAAATACACCAAGATTCTTTACATCAAAAATAGAAAATGAAACTGTATTCTTGTTATAACAATACATTCTTTGATTTAATCTAAAATACTCTACATATCCAATATTTTCTAAAAATTCTTTTCCATTCTCTATATCTTTTACTTCTAAATTTTGTTTTAAATTTTCTTTAATACTTCCATCTATATCATATTTTTTTCTTTTTAAAGTAAATCCTGAATATTTATCACCAACAGTTCGAATCAAAATACAATTGTTTAATAAATCTTCCACTGTTTTATATTCTTTATTTTTTCTCATATAAATATCTTCAATCATATCTTCTTCATTTTTTACAAACCCTTTATTTTCTACTAATTTTATCACTTCTTCTATTTTAAATGGAAGTTTTATTGTAAGTTCTAATTCTTCTTTCATATTATTTCACCATATTTATCATAACAAAAAAAGAATTATTTTACAAACTCTTTATTTGTGCCTTAATATTTTTTAATATTTCATCTAATGCATCAGCAGACTTTCCTCCACCTTGAGCGAAAATAGGACTTCCTCCTCCAGATCCATTTGATTTTATAGAAGCTTCTTTGACAATATTTCCACAATGAATTTTATCCTTTAAATTAGGATTTGCTTTGGCAAAATAGTTTACACTACCCTCTTTTACATTGGCAATAAATACAAATCCATTTTCTAAACTATTTAACACTGCATCTACCACTTGCTTTAAAATATTTAAATCAAAATCTTCTACTTGCATAATCACAGTTTCTATATCTCCTATTTTATGCTTCATATCAATAAATACCCTTAAATTACTAAGTACTTTCTTTGACTTTTCTTCTAAATATTTCTTTTCTAATTCTAAGACATTCCTTTTTACATGTTCCATTTCATTTAAGTTGTAAACAATATCTTTGTAAGCATGTGGTGCATCATTATTGATATAAAAATTAAATTCTAAAGAAATTTCTTCTTTTGCTGCTTCTTCTATAATTCTTTTTGCTTTTGATAATAATTTTTTCATTTCTTCATTATAAGGTTTGATAATTTCAAATAATGATGATTCAATATGATTTCTAGTAGCTCCTACTACACGATATACATTGCTTCCTTTTGATTCAATAGAAGCAAGCGCAAAACGTTCTATATCACCAATGTTTTTGACATGTGTTCCTGCACATAATTCTTTAGAATCTCCTATCGTAACTACTCTTACCTTATCTCCATATTTTTCATCAAATAATGCCATTGCGCCTGTTTTCTTAGCTTCTTCTAACGTTAAAATATCTGTTACTGTATCTACTTTTGTTTCAATTCTTTTATTTACAGCTTCTTCTACTTTGATTAAATCCTCTTTTTCAATTTTTCCTTCATAATGAATATCAAAACGAATAGTATCTTCATCAATATAAGATCCAGCTTGATGAACACTTTCCCCAAGTACTTCTTGAAGTGATTTTTGAAGAACATGAGCTGCACTATGGTTACAAGCAACATTATATCTAAATGCTTCATCAACCATTGCTTTTACAGTATCTCCTTCGTGAATAGTACCTTCAAATTTAATAAAATGGAAATGTTGTTTATTTGGTCCTTTAAAAGAATCCACTACTTCACAAGTAATATCTCCATCAACAATTGTTCCAATATCAGAAATTTGTCCTCCACTTTCTGCATAAAATGGAGTTTCTTTTAATACTACATATCCTGAATTTGAAAGCTCATTTACAAATTTTTCTCCATCAAATAATTTCATTATTGTTGTATCTTTCTCTAAAGTTTCATATCCAACAAATATACTTTCCTCTTTAAAGTTAAGTAATTCTTCATTTTGAACATTCATGCTACTTTCTTTACTTCTACTCATGCGTGCAAGTTCTTTTTGTTCTTTCATAAATTGATCAAATTCTTCTTTTGATACAGAAAATCCTTTTTCTTCTGCATATTCAAGCGTAAGTTCAAATGGAAAACCATAAGTATCATATAAGCGGAATGCATCTTCTCCACTAATAATTTTATCTTTTGATGTTTCAAATAATTCTTGTAATCTTTTCTCTCCTTTAGCTAACGTCCTCATAAATAACTCTTCTTCTTTATGTACTTTTTCCATTATTGTAAGTTCATGATTTCTTAAATCAGGATAAGCATGTTCCATAATTCCTACTACTACTGGTACTAAGCTTTTTAAAAATGGTTTTTCTATTCCAAGCACTTTTCCATAACGAACAGCTCTGCGTAGTAATCTTCTAAGTACATAATCTCTTCCTGTATTTCCAAAATTTGCCCCATCAGATAAAGCAAATGTAATCGTACGAATATGATCAGCAATTACTTTAAATGGCATTTCTCCTTTGTATTCTTTGTTACTTATTTCAGCTATTTTTTCTATGATTGGTAAAAATACATCTGTATCAAAGTTACTATCTACACCTTGAAGGATGGAAAGCATTCTCTCAAAACCCATTCCTGTATCAATATTTTTACTTGGAAGTTCTGGATATTCTTCTCTAGATAATCCTGCTTTTGCATTATACTGACTAAATACATTATTCCATATTTCAATATAGCGATCATTTTCAATATCATCTTCTAATAATTTAATACCAAGTCCTTCTGGATCATATTTTTCTCCTCTATCATAAAATATTTCACTATCTGGTCCACTAGGTCCTGGACCAATTTCCCAGAAGTTTCCTTCTAAACGAATTATATGACTAGGATCTACTCCAGCTTTTATCCAAGCATTGTAAGCTACTTCATCATTTGGATAAATGGTCATATATAATTTTTCTTTTTCCATTCCAACCCAATCTGGACTTGTTAAAAATTCAAATGCCCAATTAATTGCTTCATCCTTAAAATAATCACCAATAGAAAAATTCCCTAACATTTCAAAAAATGTTTGATGTCTAGCAGTTTTTCCAACATTTTCAATATCATTGGTACGAATACATTTTTGACTACTGCATAGTCTTCGATTACTTGGAATCATACTTCCATCAAAAAATTTTTTCAGTGGTGTTACTCCTGCATTAATCCAAAGTAATGTTGGATCACCTACTGGAATTAAGGAAGCACTTTCAATGACTTGATGTCCTTTGCTTTCCCAAAATGAAAACCATAAATCTCTCATTTCATTTCCTGTTAAATTCTTCATTATTCCATCTCCTGTTCTACTATGTTTCTAACTTTTTCTTCTAATTCTTCTAATGTTCCATCATTGGTAATGGTATAGTCATAATTCTCATAATCATCTAAATCAATTTCTGTACGATGCATTTTTTGTTCTTCTGTAAGCCCATTATCAAAATTTGGACGAACTACATGAATAATCACGACATCTTCAAAATTATCTCTAGGAGTATCAACTTCTAATTTAAATCTTGCATCGGAAATGGTTAGTACATCAAAGAAAAAAGAATATACTTTAATGTCATCTACCAGTTTTTTTACAAAAAATGCTTCATCGATTTTATCTCTAATGATATTGGTTCCTAATTGTTGTAATAATTCTCTTGGTTTACTCTCTTCACTTCCATCCCAATTACTAATTTTTTTAGCATATTCTTTAATGTAACTACTATATTGTAAGTTCAAAACATCATATTTTTTTTCTAAATAGTAGTTTCTAATCATTTCAGCAATGGTATCTTTTCCATGTCTTGCTTTTCCACATATAATATAAATTTTTGGTTGTTTTTCTTTTAAATTCATTTTATCAATCCTCTCTAAAAATATAGAAAAACCACGTATTTTTCTAGGAACGAAAAACCGTGGTACCATCCTAATTGCTTCTTTTTTTGATAACGGATTCTTATCCGGTAGTTATTACCTACACTCAAAAGGAGCTTCCACAATTTTATTTCCTTGTTTTCACCAACCACAAGTTCTCTACCAAAACAAATATTGTGTACTAATCTTTCTCAATGCATTAATTAAAATCTAGTATATCATATTTTTCATCAAAAAATAAGATAATTGATTTAAAAACTGAAATAATTGGAGTAGAAACTAACATTCCTAAGATTCCCCAGAAATGACCAAATATTAGTAATCCTAACATAATGGTAACTGGATGTAGTTTGGTTGTTTTACTCATAATAACGGGTTGTATAAAGTTACCTTCTAATACTTGTATGACTGCGATGATTACGAGTGTTAAAATACCGATTGTTGGAGATTGTGCAAATCCAACTAATACTGCTGGTGCTCCTCCAATATAAGGTCCAGCATATGGAATAACATTAGTAAGTCCGCAAAATAATCCAAATAATAATGGTGCTTTTAACCCAACAATCCATAAACCAATCGATGTAATAATAAATACAAATGTAGAATCTAAAAGTGCACCTCTTACAAATCGTCTTAATGAATTATCTATTTCAGAAATTAACTCTTTTGCATTAGCCTGCATTTTATGCGGAAAAATAGTAATAATTGTCTCATCAACATTTTCAAATCCAACTAATAAGAAAAAGCCAATTACCATTCCGATTAAAAATACTCCCAAAAATCCAAATATGGATTTTCCAATATCTACTAAAATAGTTGGTAAATCTTGTGCAAGTGAAGTTCCAATTTCTTCTACTCTAGCAAATAAATCAACCTTAAAAGAATCCACATCCAATTCTTTAATCGAAGATAATTTATTAAATAAATCATCTATCCATATTTTTACAGTATCAAATATTCCTGGAAGTGTTTTTGTAAAATCATTAATTTGATTAGATAAAACTGGAATAATAGAACAAATAATAATCAATAAACAACTTATAAATAAAAGATACATAATAAGGGAACCAATCATTCTTTTAATTCCTTTTTTTTGAAACCATTTAACAGCTGGATCAAATAACCATGCAATAAAGATTCCTATAAAAAGTGGTGCTACTATAGAAAGTAATTCAATCATAAAGTCCCAAATTTTTAATTCTTTTACTACTTTTATAGCTACAAATGCCCCTGCTATAATAATTAAAAAATAAGAAATGTGTAAAATTTTCTTAGATAATAATACTACTTCATTTACATTTTTCATATTTAGTTCTTTATCATTTCCTCTGCGAAACATTAGTCTCACCTCATATTTATTATATACATATTTCCAATCTTTGTAAATAAAATAATTAAAAAGTACAAATTTTATTGTACTTCCTTTGCATTTTCAAGACTATAAAAAGTTATAACTTTTTATTTTAAAACTAACTTTCTGACATACGGTTCTTCATCTGTCAATGCATATTCATCTTTTTCGTATTTTTTATTAGCTAAATTACTAATTTTCTTTAATCTTTTCTCATCTAATATTTGGGTATTAACATTGCAATAACGAATTTTTCCATCACACACTCCTTGCATAATGGCATAAGTCGCATGCTCTAAACTTACATAAACAACTTTATTATTTTCTAGTTGAACTGCTTCATTTGGGTTAATTGGACTTGTATAATAATATTCAAATCCTTTCATAGTTTGAGGATTTATTTCTAAAATATCTCCATCAGTAATTAATTCAAATCCAAGTATATTACTATAACGTATTCCGTGTATCAACTGATAATGGTAATTTGGATTAACTCCATAAATATTTAACCTTACTTTACTCTTTCGTTCTGTTTTATATCTAGCCGCTAATTCTTCTGCCATTTGTCTTATTTTTAATTTTCCATTTTCACTTAAACGTTGCTCACTTAATGAAAAGTCAATATCTTTAGCATATGCCAAAGTTAAAATATCACTATGTAATTGATCAAACTGAATACCTTTTCCAAAATATTTTTCCAAATAGAATCCTTCATGGAGATTCACTGCTTTATGACTTGGTAAATTTTCTATACCAATATCTTGAAATAATTATCTAAATTCTGGATTTTTATAATAGTAAAATAATTTTTCTTCTAACTTTCTTTCATCTATTTTACAAACACCATTTTAGAATAATAATGGTAATAAAGTTGCTACAAAATTATGCTCTTTAAATTGCTTACCTACAAACATTTCTAAATATCTATTTGTATCTTCACTTATAATTGACATCAATAAATCCTCCCTCATTATCTATTATATTATCATAAATTCACTATATAATCTATATTTTTGAGGAATTTCATCACACAAAACTTCTTCAAAAGCAAGTTTAAAAAGAGATAAATTTAATTTTTACATATCCATTATCATCATTTCCAGAAATATTTCCTTCTCCTCTTGGATTTGGCATTTCTTCTCTTCCACTTAGCATTAAAGTATTTTTAAATATAATACCTGAATAATGGTTTGGTTGCCCCGAAGGATTCCCATCATTATCTATGGCATTACATCCTATATGACCAGATATGAAGGACGAACCTCCTCCTCCACCTTGGCCAGAACCTCCTGATTTCGTAGCTCCTCCTGCTCCGCCTCCATAGTAACCTCCGCCTCCGCCTCCAGCTCCTATTCCATCAGAAACAGAATCGTTATTTCCACCTATTCCAAAACTACCTGAATAAGGTGTTCCAGTTCCACCATAAATGTTATTTCCCTTTAACCCACCTGATGTTTGAGAACCTCCTTTTCCATCTTGGTTATTATATGCATGCCCACTATAATATCCTCCACTATAGCCTTGTAATCCACCTGCATAGCTTCCGCCTCCTGCACTTGTATAAGTTTCTATAGCAGAGCCTCCGCCTCCTCCAGCAACCATGATTCTAGATTTTAGGCTATCTATATTATCCCAATCACCACTTACAAGACGTATATCTGTAGCTCCTCCTCCTGATGCTCCATAAGTTCCTCCTAATCCACCTGAACCTCCACCATTAAAGGTTGTAGATCTACTGATTATAGTTCCTTTTTCTCCTACATAAACATATAATTTTTGTCCTTTTGTTAAAGTTATATTTCCTTTTGTATATCCCCCTTTACTAAATTGTTCTATTCCTTCATAAGTTCCTCCTGCTGCTCCCCATAATTCTATTTGATAAGTTCCAGTATAAGGAATCGTAAAAGTTTCATAGTTTCCAGTATAGTCATATGTAAAATCTGAAACATGCAATACTTTTCTTTGTTTTGTTTCTATCAATTTATTTTGATCATCATAAAGTTGATAGGTAATTGTCCTCAGATTCCAAAGAGTGTCTTTCGCGTCATCATTTACATCAACATGATACATTATTCCACTTGGAGAATTTCCCAATACAATTTCATATCCAGGATCTTCAAAAGTATCATTTTGTTGAATTATTTGTTCATCTCCTAATAAATAAACCGTCGCCTGATCTTCAATATCATGTAATAATGTAAATTTTACATATCCATTATCATCATTTCCAGAAATATTTCCTTCTCCTCTTGGATTTGGCATTTCTTCTC
The DNA here is from genome assembly GCA_947645535.1 of uncultured Mycoplasmatota bacterium. Taxonomy (GTDB): domain Bacteria; phylum Bacillota_I; class Bacilli_A; order RF39; family UBA660; genus MGBC102946. The sequence goes on along the minus strand of CANSDD010000036.1, from coordinate 1,765 downwards.
TTCCACTCAACATTAAGGTATTTCTAAATGTAATACCAGAATAATGGTTGGATTGACCAGATGGAGAACCATCTTCATTAATTGCATTAACCCCTTTATATCCAGAGATGAAAGAAGAACCTCCTCCTCCACCCTGACCAGCTCCGCCATTTTGAGTAGCTCCTCCAGCGCCGCCACCATAATAGCCACCGCCGCCTCCACCTGCACCTAAGCCATGAGATACAGAATTATTATTTCCACCGATTCCAAAACTACCTGAATAAGGTGTTCCAGTTCCATTATGTACATTGTTTCCTTTCTCACCACCAGAAGTTTGCGTTCCACCTTTTCCGTCCTGATTATTGTAAGGATGCCCTTGATAATATCCTCCACTATATCCAGTTAAAGTTCCAGCATAACTTTGACCACCTGCTGTATTATATGTTGCATTAGCGACTCCACCTCCGCCTCCAGCGACCATAACTCTTGATTTTAAACTTTCTAAATTGTCCCAATCACCATCAATAAGGCGAATATCAGAAGCGCCTCCTCCTGAATAACCATATGGAGAACCATATCCACCATATCCTCCACCATTGAAGGATACTTCCCGTTTATTTTTTCCTTTTTCTCCTACATAAACATAAAATGTATCTCCTTTTTTTAAATGAATGGTACCTTTGGTATAAGCTCCATATCCATAAGGAGTATCATCTTCTCTTCCTCCTGCTGCTCCCCAAACTTCTATTTCATACAAACCGTCATAAAGAGCTTCAAATCTCTGTACTCCTCCAGTATAATCAAAATCCACATGATACCTTTCATCTAATATAACAAATGTTTTTTCAGCCTCAACATTTTCATCATCTTTTAAATAATATGTTATATGATATTCTCCAGGTTTCTTTCTATCTACATTTCCATGATATCCAATATTATCTACTGTTTCATTATTTTCATTATCATATGATGTTACTCCCTTTAAAATATCTATCATTTCACCTTTAAAATAAGTCGTTTTCTCTTCATCAATTACAATATTTCCTTTAAAATCTGTACAAGTTCCTTCTTCTAAATGAATAGTAGTTGCATAATAACTTTTATATGCACACCATTTTCCATTATATAATTGTAATTCAACTCTGCCTTCATTACTTATTTGCACATATCCACTTTTCGGTCTTTTTCCACTAAATGATAATTCTTTATCATCAGGAAATATAAAAGTTCGAGTTGGCTTATCATCAAAAAGAAAAGAAGTTGTATAATAAAGCTCGGCAGATTCCATAATTCCATATGCACTATCTAAAAAGGCACTTTTTCTAGCCTTTTCCACAATATTTAATATAATAGGAACTACTATAAGTCCAATAATACTAACTATTACTAAAACTGCTAATAACTCTATTAATGTAAATCCTCTTTTTATCACATATACCACACCTATTCTTATTTTATTTTACTCCCAAAAAATATCTATATCAAGAAAAAGAACAATATTTTATTGTCCTTATACACTCATTAATTCTGTCTCTTTCTCTTTAAATTTTTCATCTACAATTTTATTATATTTATTGATAAGTTCTTGTACATCTTCTTGTCCTGTTTTCTTATCATCTTCTGGTATTTCTAATTTTTTCATATCATTATTAGCATCTTGTCTAATATTACGAAGCGCAATTTTCGCATCCTCACTAATTCCTTTTGCTTGCTTTACATATTCTCTTCTTGTTTCTTCTGTAAGTGCTGGAATGTTTAATATAATTACTTCTCCATTATTATTTGG
>CANSDD010000035.1 GCA_947645535.1 uncultured Mycoplasmatota bacterium | reverse complement strand
TCAAAAAAGATAGAAATAATCTATCTCATAATCCTTATTTAGTCTTTTTTCTTATTTTTCTTTATATCTCCAAGCTTATCACTAATATCTTGTTCATAAAACTTATAGGTTGTAACTAATACAATAGAAAGTGGAAGAGCTAAAATAATGCCTGCTAATCCCATTAAAATTCCACCTGCAAATACTGCAAAAATTGTAATTAAAGGATGAAGCTCATTTGATTTGCCATATACTAGTGGATTGATTACATAACCATCAATATTGGATAATATTGCAAATACAATTACTGTTTTAATAAATAATGCTGGACTAATTACAAATGCTGTAATTGCTGCTATAATATTTACTAATATTCCACCAAAATATGGAATTAAATTTCCTAACGCCGCTAAAATACCAAGCAATATCGCATTTGGATGACCAATAATAGAAAATGCAAAAGTATATTCAAAAAAACTAATAACCATAATCTTTAAAAAACCTTTTAAATAATTTTGCATTTCATTATCAAGTCTTCTTACATAAAGATAAGAACGATTATTTTTTCTCATTAAATATTGTTTTACACTAGCTCTTATTTTTTCCATATCAGATAAAATATAAATAGCTGCAGCAAATGCAATAAAAATAATTGATAAATAATTGATAGAAACCCCTATCGCATTCATAGCACCATCAGAAACATACTTTCCAAGCTTTACAATGATTTGATTAAATATATCAGATAAAGAGGTTTGAATACTTCCTAAGTCAATATTGTAATTAGTTGTAATTTCTTTACAGAAATCGATAATACCATTAAACAAACTAGATACTTGATTAAATAACAATGGACCTACCATAACAGATAATATTACAATAGTGCCAAGCAATACTCCTAAAATCAAAAAGATTCCAATTCCTTTGGGAATTTTTTTCTTTTGTAAATATTTTAAAATTGGATATAATGCATATGCAACCACAAAAGCAAAGAAAAATGGTGTTATAACTTTTATGATAGTATGAAATACACCTGTCCATAAATTTCCTGTACGATACATCAAAAATACAATCAACATAATAAGTGATAAATTGATTAATTTAAAATCAGGCTTATTTTTTAACATATTATTTACCTACTTTCCATTATAATGGTCACAGGACCATCGTTACAAAGCTTCACTTTCATATCAGCTCCAAATGTGCCAGTTTCTACTTTCAAAAAGGAAGAAAGTCTTTGATTCCAAATATCATATAATTTTTTAGCCTCCTCGCCTTTCATAGCTTCTACATAGCTAGGTCTCCTTCCTTTATTTGTATTTGCATAAAGTGTAAACTGAGAAATACTAAGAATACTTTTATTTACATCTAATATTGATTTATTCATTACTCCATTTTCATCATCAAAAATTCGTAAATGAAGGACTTTATCAATTAAATAATCAATATCACTTTCTGTATCAGCTTCTCTAAAACCTACTAATATGACTAAACCAGAATCAATTGTACCTACAATATTTCCCTCTACTTCTACAGAAGCTTCTTTGCTTCTTTGAATGACTACTTTCATTATTTCATCATCCTCTCAACCGAAATAATATCTTTCATAGATTCTAATTCACTAATAAACTTCATTAAACTTTCTTTCCCACTTACTAATATAGTAAGTTCACACATTAACATATCAGAAGAATTCAAATTATTGATACTTTTAACAGTAATATTAGAATTTGATGTTCTAGATATAATTTCCAATAATAAGTCTTTTCCCTTTTCAGCGCGTATTAGCAAACTAGTTGGATATTTTTTACTAACTTCTTCATTCCATTTAACAGCAATTGTTCTATCTTCTAAGTCATTCATATTAGGACATACTATTCTATGAACAGTAATACCATATCCTTTTGTAATATATCCAACAATTCTATCTTCTGGAACAGGCTTGCAACAAGAAGCAACATTTACTTTAATTTCGTTAATTCCTTCTACAATAATATCATTTTTTACAGTTGGCGCTTTTACCTCACTATTTTGAACATTTTCTAAAATGATTTCATGTTTCGATTTATTTATATTATAAATAGTATTGATAACAGAACTTGGTGTTACTTTTCCATTTGCTATATTTACATATAACTCTTCTATATTATTAAACTTTAATTCAGATAAAATCTTTTCCTTATTTTCATCACTAAAAAATTCATTTAAAGATATTTTTCTTTTTCTAAGTTCTTTGTTGATTAATTCTTCTCCATCTTTTGTATATGATTCTTTATCAATTTTATTAAAGAATGATTTTATTTTATTTTTAGCTCCTGTTGTTTTTGCCATTCCTATCCATTCACGACTTGGCTTAGAATTATTATTAGTGTTAATTTTGATAATATCATTATCTTTTAATTCATAATCTAATGGCACAATGGCACCATTCACAATAGCTCCAACCATTTTATGCCCTACATTCGTATGAACTTTATAGGCAAAATCAATTGGTGTACTTCCTACAGGTAATTCTATTACATCACCATTTGGAGTAAACACATAAATATTATCTTTCAATATATCTTCTTTTACACTCTGAACGAAAGATTCATCTGTTTCTTCTTCATTTTTTAGTTCCATAATTGCTTTAAAAAATTGTAATTTTTGTTCCATAGCATTCTGCATATTTGCTTTTACACTACCTTTTTCTTTATAAGACCAATGGGCAGCAATACCATTTTCAGCTATTTGATCCATTTCGTAAGTACGAATTTGAATTTCATACAATTGTCCACCAATTCCAAAAACAGTTGTATGTAATGACTGATACATATTTGTTTTAGGATTTGCAATATAATCTTTAAATCTCTTTGGAATAGGATGATATTTAGAATGAATTAAACCTAAAGCAGCATAGCATTCTGCTTCAGTTTTTACAAATACACGTAAAGCTAATAAATCATATATTTCACTAAATCTTTTCCCTTTATCCATTTTTTTATAAATACTAAAAATACTCTTGCTTCTACCTTTTATTTCGTGGACAATATTATTGTCACTTAACAGAAATGATACACTTTTTACCATTTCACTTACATTAGTATCACGTTCTTGCTTTGTTTGATTCAATTGTTCCACAATAGAAAAATAAGCATCTGGTTTATAGTAACGAAGTGATAAATCTTCCAATTCACTTTTAATTTTATTCATTCCTAGTCTTCCAGCAATAGGAGTTAAAATATCAAGTGTCTCTTTGGCTTTTGATTTTTGTTTTTTCTCTGGAATAATCCATAATGTTCTCATATTGTGTAATCTATCAGCTAATTTTATAATAATTACTCGAACATCTTCGCATAATCCAACTAATATTTTTCTATGATTTGCTATTGTTGCCTCAGTATCACCAGAAAAGTTAAGTTTATTGATTTTAGTAACACCGTCTACAAGACTTACAATGTCATTTCCAAATTCTTCTGTCAATTCTTCTTTTGTGATATTACAATCTTCTAATACATCATGTAATAAGGCACTAGATAAAGTGACTGCATCTGCATTGATACTCGTTAAAATATATGCAACATTGAGTGGATGAGTAATATAATCTTCTCCAGTTAATCGTTTTACACCAAAGTGCATTTGATAAGCATAATTATAAGCTCTTTCTATCATAGCCAAATCTTCTTTATCTGAAATATAAGTTTTAATTTGCGTTTCTAATTCTTCGTAAGTTAAATTTGGATTGTCTTTTCTCACATTAAACACCTCTTTTTATAGTGAGAAAGGAGAAAAACTTTCCCCTTTACTCTTCATACCATTTCTTTTTTACTGGCGCTCCAATTTCTTTCTTTTCTAATTGATACCATATACCACTAGCAATGAATACAGATGAGAATACTCCATAAACAAGTCCAAATAGTAAGGCAATGTTAAAATTAAAAATTTCATGAGAGCCTAATACAATTAAAGATATAACAGGAATTAAAGTTGTAATTGTAGTAATAATACTACGTGTGAACGTTTGTCTTAAGCTTTTATTTACAACGTCTTTAAATTCCTCTTCTTTTTTTATTTTTCCTTTTCCTATAATATTTTCTTTAATTCTATCAAATGTTACAATTGTATCATTGATAGCATATCCAATAATTGATAAAATAGCAGCAATAAAGATACTTGATACTTCTAATCTGAAAATACTAAATAAAGCAATCATCACAAATACATCAACAAATATAGCTATAACACCACTAATTGCATAATTGAAAGCAAATCTAAATGACATATAGATAATAATTCCAATAGAAGCTAATAAAATAGATATGATTGCATTTTTAACTAATTCTTGTTTTACAATATTTGAAACAACACCAATTTCTGTTTTTGCTTCATATTTATCTTGAAAGTATTGTTCAGCTTCTGCTACTTGTTCCTTCGTAAGTGTATCTGTTACTCGAATCATTATTATAGTATCACTTACTTTTTCTATATGATCAAAATCATATTTTAATTCTTCAATATCAGCTTTTAATGTATTTTCATCTAATTTTTGACTACTTGTAAGTGTTATAGAAGATCCACCTTTAAAATCAATTCCAAGTTTCAAACCTTTAATTCCTATAAAAAGTGCTCCTACTATAATTAAAATAATTGTAAACGCAAAATACCATTTTCTTCCATTCATAAAATCTACTTTTTCAAATGGTCTCTTTGCTTTTTTATTATTGTCTTTGGATTTTTGAATTGCTTTTGTTCCAATAAAGAAATTAGTTTTATCATCAAAATATCCAGTTTTTACAAAAGATTTTAGTAAAACTCTTGTTAGGAATACCATAATAAGCATTGTTACACAAATACTAATAATTAACATAGTTGCAAATCCTTTAATAGTACTTTCTCCAAAGATAAATAGAATAATTGCAACTAATAATGTTGTTAAGTTAGAATCAAAAATTGCCCAAAAAGAATTTTTATTACCTTTAATAAATGCATTTTGTAATGTTGCTCCTTCATAAAGCTCATCTTTAATACGTGCAAAGCTAAGTACTGATGCATCTACTGCCATACCAATTCCAATCACAAGCGCTGCAATACCTGGGAGCGTTAGAATTCCACCAATTAACCAAAAAATTCCAAATGTTATAAATGTATAAATCATAATTCCGACACTTGAAATAAGCCCAGCAAAACGATAAATCATAGTCATGAACAACATAACACCTACTACACCAACTACTCCAGCTAAAAAAGTTTTCTCAAGTGAATTTGCTCCAAAAGAAGCTTCAACTGATTTAGAAGAGATTTCTTCCAATTTGGTAGGTAAACTACCAGAGTTAATTAACTCTACTAAGTTTGTTACTTCTTCTAATTTAAAATTTCCTTGAATAATTACATCACTTGCAAATCCTTGGCTAACACTAGCAACTGACAAGCATCTAGAAGAATTTAGACTACCACATCTTCCTTCTTCTTTGGCAAATGAATCACTTCCATCTTCAAAGTCTAACCAGATAACAATACGATTATCTTCCATTTCACTTACCTTTTTTGTGACTCTTAAAAACTCCTCCTTATCTGAAATACTAAGTGCTACAGCAGGAAGACCATTCCCATCTTGTCCTATTTTAGCGCCTCCACTTTTAAGTACTTCAGCAGTCATTAAAAGATTATCACTAGTATCACGAAATGTTAGATTAGCAGCTTTACTAAGGATTTCTCTAGCTTTTTCTGGATCAGTTACACCAGCTAGCTGAACACGAATCTTATCATCGCCTTCAACAGTAATATTAGGTTCACTAACCCCAAGAACATCTATTCTTTTTCCGATAGTTTTATATGTATTTGTTACCATATCTTTTGTAACTTTTCCATCATCAACACTCTTTACTTGATAAAGAACTTCAAAACCACCTTGCAAATCAAGGCCAAAATTTAAACTATTTAATAGTGGTTTAAATGTAAAGCCTAAACCTATAGCAATTACTAATAAGACTAAAAAATTAATTACTACTTTTCCATTTATTTTTTTATTATTCTTTTTCATGTTACTCCCTCTCTTCAAAATATCTCTTTCTCACTCTTAAATTCAATTTTGATTTTAAATAATCATCAATAAGTGATGACTCACTATTTAAAATATCATCTACCATTTGATATAATGATAATCCCTTTTCTCTAGTCCACTTTTTTTCTTTCAAATAATTCCAAATATCATCCTCTTTGATATATGTAAATCCATTTCTTCTCATTTCTTCCATTTTTGTCCTTAATGCTGGTTTGACTCTTTCATAAAGCTCCTCTTCTGTTCTAATCTCCTCTGACATAAACCCTCCTAAATTTAAATCACATATTTACATTATATATCAAAATAAGTATTTTGAAAAGAAAATTACTATAATTTATTGGTAAAAAAAAACATTTTTTTTCAAAATAGTTATCTTTCTCATCATAATCTATTTTTACTTACTATTAGTAAAAGTTTCTTTATGATTGATTCATTAGTCACAATGAATATTTTATTATTTACATATTCTACAAAAAATAAGTTTTTCAGATAAATAAAGGCTTTCGTTAATGTCAAAATAATGAAAGTCAATCATATATATAACTGTTGTTAATATTGCTGTTGTAACACCTAATAATATTGCTTTTGGTACTAATTCACTTTTTTCTTTTTCGTTTGGTTCTCTTATATTCTTTATTTCCATTTAAAGTGCTCCTTTTCCTTATTAAAATTAGGCATACTATAACAAAAAAAGGAAAAAGTCAAAAAAAGAAGCCTAGTATTTCGCTTCTTAATCATCCATAACTTCATAAGTATAATAAGTTCCATGTCCTGTAATCTTTATTTGTAAACTTCCTTCAAATGATTTCCCTGTTTTAGGATTTTTTATTTCTTCATCTAAATATCCAGAATCTTGTAGTGTGGAAAGAGTTACATAGCCTGTTCCGATATTTTCTGGAAGCAAATCTAAATTATCATTTCCCCACATTTGTGCACTTGCTTCTATCATTTTAATTTGTGACTCATACAAATCATCTTTTCCTTCTTTTAATGTTTTATCCACAATTGGAATAACAATAAGTGCTAGTAATCCTAATAATGTAATAACCCCTAATAACTCTGCCAATGTAAATCCTTTTTTCTTCATTCTTTATCACCTATTCTATCAATATCTTACAACGTTTCGTTTAATTAGTCAAGAAATCAAAAACAAAGCAATAAATAATTGACACAACTATACTTTTATAAAAAACGCACTTTTCTTATGAATAAATAAAGCTTTTATTTCATATAATTGCTTGAAGGCAAGGTGAAAAAAGTGAAAAATAAACTAATTAAATCAACTATTATTCTTGTAATTGGTGGCTTTTTTACTAAAGTTCTTGGCATGATTATAAAAATTATAATGACTAGAAAAATGGGCCCCGAAGGAATTGGTATTTATATGTTATTATTACCTACTTTTTCTCTTTTTATCGCTTTAGCACAATTAGGGTTTCCTATTGCAATTAGTAAATTAGTAGCAGATAATAACCATAATAATAAAAAACTAGTATTTTCCATTATACCTGTATCTATGTTTTTAAATATTATTATTTTAGTATTTCTCTTTTTTTCTTCTCACTTTATTGCAGAAGAATTGCTTCATGAACCTAGAAGTTATTATGGCTTAATTTGTATGGGTTTTGTATTGCCTTTTATTAGTATCTCTAGTATTTTAAGGGGTTATTTTTTTGGAAAGGAAAAGATGCTTCCTCATGTTATTTCTAACATAACAGAAGATGTCATTCGCTTAATTATATTATTTATTGGTATTCCTATTTTCTTGCGATATGGAATTGAATTTGCTGTTGCCTTTGTTGTTTTATCTAATATTATAAGCGAATGTACTTCTATTTTTGTATTATTCTTTTTTCTACCAAAACATTTTTCTATCTCAAAACAAGATTTTACTCCAGAAAGTACTGCTATAAAGGAAGTTTTTTCTATCAGCATTCCAAGTACAGCTGGACGTTTAATTGGTAGTATTGGATACTTTTTAGAACCTATTATTTTAACTTCTACACTATTACAAATTGGCTATAATAATCAATTTATTGTAACAGAATACGGAATTATTAGCGGCTATGTAATGCCTCTTTTATTGCTACCTTCCTTTTTTACAGGGGCCATCTCTCAAGCTTTACTTCCTATTGTTAGTAAAAGCTATGGAAGTGGTCAAAAGAAATACGCAAAAACAAAAATTAAACAAGCAATCTTTTTTTCGTTGTTAATTGGAATACCTGTCACAATCATCTTTCTTATTTGGCCAGAAATTCCATTAAGAATAATTTATAATACAAATGAAGGCTTAGAATATATTATCTTTATGGCGCCTATTTGCTTACTACATTATATCCAAGCACCTCTTACTAGTAGTCTTCAAGCAATGGGAAAAGCCAAAGAAGCAATGCTTGGAACATTAGGTGGAACAATTATTAGAACCATCTTATTATATCTTTGTTGCTTACTTAAAATTGGAATGTGGGGGTTAATTATCGCTACATCTAGCAATATTATTTATGTAACATTCCATCAGTACAAACATGTAAAAAAATATTTACAATAGATCACTACGTGTAATAATAAAAGTTTTTTTAGAAGTATAAAAAGCATAAAACACCTCGTTTAATGCTAACTTTTTCTGTCTTAAAACTGTATTTAACCACACTTCATCTTTCCCTATTTCTCTTAATGTTTCATTTTGCACTACTCCATCTAAAATAATCGGCATAGGATATTCTACTTCCTTTGGAAAAATAGATAATTTCCCATTATTTTCAAGTACAGCATAATTTACTTCTTCAACACTTTTTACCCCATGTTCCCTTAAACTTGTTACCAAATCATCTAATGTATAACGTAATTTTGACATAGTACTAAAAATAAGTTTTCCATTTTTTATAATTACTGATGGAGTACCATCAACAATTTTACGAAACTTATCACTTTTCATAGATACATAACTAATTATCATTTGTAATATTCCTAAAGCTGTAATAGGAATAATAGAATTAAAAATAGATACTTTTTCTTGCGAAATAGAATAAATTGCACATTCTGCCATCAATATTGTTACAATAAAATCTGTTATTGATAATTTTTCTATTTCCTTTTTCCCCATCATTCGATACATCACTAACATATAAAAATAAAGTACAACACTTTTCCAAACAAGACCTATATACATATTATCACCTATTTCATTATGATAACTTGTCTATTTTTTATACAATAATTATGCTATATTTGTGATAATAATAGAAAAGCTATCTAAAATTTCTATAAATGTATTGTATGTAATATATTAGAGACGTGGTGACGCATGATAATTCATAAAACTTTTAAATGTACTAGGGTTTATCTATAACCACTACTTAGGAATAAAACATCAAAATCAGCCTATGAATGTATTAAAAATATGCTTACACTATATTTAAAAAGACCCTATCTAAGAGAAGTAGATTCTTAGAGTTTAAGATGTATGATATTTGATTTAGAAGATGCATACAAAAGACTTGAGTGTAAGAGATTACAATGCAGCAGTAAATATTATGTTTAAATGAATAAAGCAACATTTGAAAGAGTTAGTATAAAGAACAGATAAAAAGGTAGGCAGAAAAAATATATATAGTAGCAGTTACTGGACTTTAAGTCTGTGGAATAGATAGCGATGATTATGACGTCAAAACATTTAAGAGTGAAGCTATTTATTTTTGAATTTTGTTCTACAATTTGAATACAATTTAGTAGGAGGGATAATATGAATTATGTAAAAAATATAGGAATTTCTTTTGGTTTTATTCTTGGAAGTTTATTTGGACTTACACTTTTCTTCACGTTTCTAAACTATATCAACTTAATAGGTATGAAAACATTATCTATTATAGAAATTATTATTCCATTATTTTCTCTTTTTCTAGGTGGATTTTATATTGGAAAAAAGAGCCAAAAAAAAGGTTGGTTAGAAGGATTAAAATTGAGCGGTGTGTTCCTAATTATACTCATTTTATTTCAATATTTAGGATTACATATTCACTTTAGTGTTAAAACAATTTTATTTTATATTTTAATTATTGTTTCATGTATCTTTGGTAGTATGCTTGGTATTAACAAAAAAGCGAGTAAACAATAAAATAGAGTAGAGAAAAGTAAATAACTTTACTTTGTCTCTGCACGTGTCATTCGCTATATAGTGGTTCAATTTATATTGCAGTATGTGCTTTTAAGTAATGGTCTAGTGGTGACACTAGTCCTTTTCTTTTTAGTCTAATTTATTATAGCCGAGCCAAGGCTTTTACTAAAATGATATTATATTTTACTGAAGAAGAACTCAAAATTATTATCAATTATTTAAATAAAGAGAATAATCTTAAATATCTTACATTAAAATGCATTTTATATAAAACAGAAGCTAAGGTTCAAGAATTAATTAATATTAAGATAAAAGATATAAGTTTAATTGATATTGCCTCTATTACTCTTTGTGGTAAAAGAAACAAAATTAGAATCATCTCTATTAGTAACGAGTTAATAAAGTTATTAAATAAATATTTTAAACAAATTTACATAGATTATGAAGAAGAATTGTTATTTTATTCAACTCAAAGAAAAAATGGAATCGTAATTCCATAAATTTTATTGTAAAAAATTTAGTAGAAAAAATAAAATTATAATATACAAATTATTTTAAAGGCAATTATCACCCACATTCGTTCCAACATTCCAAGGCGACGTATTTATATAACAGTAGAAAGCCTTTATTATATATATAAGACTTTTTAGGACAATCATCTATCATTACTACTGAAATTTATTCAACACCTGATACTAAAAAGCAAAGAGAAGTAATTTTTGAAAATGCTAGAGAAATAAAAATTAAAACAAACTACTCAGATAATAAAAAAGAGACACTCAATAATTAGTAAAAAAATAACATGAAATCTTAAATTATTATGTAAAAAAACTTAAAAGAAAAAGTCTGTAAATACAGGCTTTTTGCATAGAAACTCTACATAATATAAAACACTAAGAATAATCATAGAAAAATTTAATGATTATTCTTTTTTAAAACTTTTTGTTTTATAATCACTTCATTGATACTTGGTGGAAGTAATATCTCTGTTCCTGGTATATTTAATTTAGAAATACCAGTACTAATAACAGCATCTGTCCCATTTACATTAACACGTCCTCTTACATAATCAGGAAAAATAGTTCTCATTTTTAAATTGGTAGGTCCAATAATTCCTCTTTTTCCAAATATTTTTTCTAAGAATGGAGGTGTCAATCCGCCATGCATATGACCAGATAGGATTAAATCTGTTCTATCTAAGCATTCTAATCCATCTTCTCTTGCTGTTAAAATACTAATAGGTGAATGAAATAATAATATTTGATAAAAATGCTTATCTTTACTTTTTAATAACTGATTAGAAATTGAATTCAAATATGCTTTTGTATATTCTATCGATTCATGACATCTCTCATAATAAGTAAATGGCATAGTAATACCTGTAAACTCTACTTTATCATCTTTCCAAGTACTATTATCTACTAAATGAAATTTTGGAATATTTTTGAGCATTGAAAAATATTCTTCATTTACATAATGAAACCATTTCTTATCTTTTCCGAGTGCCAATAAATCATGATTTCCAAGCCCCATAATTACTGGAGCAATTTTAGTAAGTGCCTCTAAAAAAGAAATTAAAAAATTTAAATCTCCCAAATCTTTTGCATCATCTATTAAATCTCCAAAAATACAAATATAATCAGGCATAGAGTCACTAATGCTATTTATAATTTGCGCTAATTTTTTAACAGAAAAACATTTTTTATAATGAATATCAAAAATTTGACATATTTTTATTTCTTGTTTTACTTTATTACTTTCTAAACAGTATGTTTTCTTCTGCATAGTATTTTTCCTCCTTTAAATTACTCTTTATTTAATCATATATTATATTTTGGGTCAATGAAAAAAAACTTTATCTTTTTATAAAACTTCTTTGTATAATGCATCGCTAGAATGTATTGTAATCTTAGTTAGTTCATGATTCCAAAATCGATTCAAAAAATGAAGTCCACTTCGTTTTGACAATTTGGTCATTCCTCCACTAATAATAAAAGTAGTATTATATCGCTTAAATTTTCCTCTTACATAACTTGGTAACAACTTTTTAGATGGTGAAATAATTCCCCTATGTTTCATAATTTTTTCAAATATTTTTGGTACCATTCCGTTATGATTATGACCAGATAAAACAAAATCAATATTTTGAAGTAATATATCACTTTTTTCACTATAAAGAAAATTAGCCGAATGAATAAGCAATAGATTCATTTTCTGATTATCATATTTTTTTATATGCTCCTCTAAAAATTCGGTAATATTCTTATTCTTATAATAAGAAGAATATGGTACTGTGATTCCAATTATACGAAATTCTTTTTCTTCATAACAGTCATCATCTAATATAACTACATTCTTAATCTTTTTCAATTTATTCCAGAAAGACTCGTTTTTATAATAAAGTGTTTTCTTATTCTTCACAATGGTTATATCATGATTTCCAATACCAATTATCACTACTGTTTCTTTTGCCCATTTTTCGATTTCTCTTAATAATAAATCTTCATCAGATACAGTTGCACTATCAAGTATATCTCCACCTAAAAATAAAAAGTTTGGCTTATTTTTTTCTAATTCTTCTATAATGAAATGATAATTTTTTAAATCTTTTTCATTTGTATAATGAAAATCACTCACTAAAAATATATTGATATCTTTTTTCATTTTTTTACTTCTACAATGATATATTCTATTCATGTTTAAACTGATATTCCTTTATAAATTCGTCTCTATACTCTAAAAGTCTATCTTCTTTAATCGCTTTTCTAAGTTCTTCTGTTAAAGAAATTAAAAAACGAATATTATGAATCGAAAGTAAACTTCCACCTAAAGCTTCATCAGATGTAACCAAATGTCTAATATAAGCTTTTGTATAATGAGTACATGTATAACAATCACATCCATCTTCTATAGGAGTAAAATCTTCTTTAAATTTTGAATTTCTTAAGTTAATTTTTCCTCTTTTAGTAAAAGCATTGGCATGCCTTGCAAGTCTAGTAGGCAAAACACAATCAAACATATCTACTCCTCGTATTACTCCTTCAATAATGTCAATTGGATCTCCTACCCCCATTAAATATCTTGGTTTATCTTCTGGAATATAAGGAATGGAATAATCAATTGCTTTATACATATCTTCTTTCGATTCCCCATCATTTGCTACTCCTCCAATACTATAGCCATCAAAATCTAATTTTACAGTTTCAGTTGCTGAAAGCCTTCTTAAATCTTCATAAGCTCCACCTTGAATAATTCCAAATAAAGACTGATTTTCATTACTATGAACATCTTTTCCTCTTTTAGCCCATCTAAGAGTTCTTTCAACACTATTTTTCATATAGTTATAGTCAGCACTTGCAGGTGGACATTCATCAAAACTCATAGCAATATCACTATCTAATTTATTTTGAATTTGAATAGACAATTCTGGAGTTAAAAATAATTTTCTTCCATCTAAATGACTTTTAAAATGAACACCTTCTTCCACAATATCTTTCTTTTTATTTTTGGCTAAAGAAAATACTTGAAAACCGCCACTATCAGTTAAAATAGGACCATCATAATTCATAAATTTATGTAATCCCCCAGCTTTCTGTACAATATCTTCTCCAGGTCTAAGCCATAAATGATATGTATTAGATAATATTACTGCACTCCCTTCAGCTTTTACTTGATCAGTTGTTAATGTCTTTACATTAGCCAGTGTTCCAACTGGCATAAACATTGGAGTTTCAAAACTACCATAATTGGTATGTAATATTCCATATCTTCCTTTTGTATTTTTATCTTTTTTTTGTAATTCATATTTAATCTTCATCAGTATCACCTCGCTTTGTCATTATATCTAAATTTTTAGCGATTGTCAAAAAATAATTCATTCAGTCAATTATAATTAAAAAAGTATCTATTTTATTCCTATAGATGCTTTTGATTATTTAATTTTTTGCACAATTACTTTGATTTTCTAATATTTGTGCTTCTTTTAATCCTGTTGCTTCTACTACTATTGGCATTATTACTCCTTTTGACAATAAATTTACTGCTATTTCTAATTTGCCTGTCATAATCCCCCTTTTTTCTCCACGTTTCTCACCAATACTGATTCCTTCAAGTTTATAATTACGTGCTACATCTTCTAATATCATTTGCTTCATCTCACTTTCTTTTAATTTTAAATATGTTTCTAAATCGGCATTATACATTTCTATTTTTCTAGCTAACTATTCAAAATTTTTTTCATCTTTAATCCACTTAATATTCTTTCTGATTTTTCTTTTGAATTTTTAGCCAATACAAATAATAAAGCATAATCATAACCTATAGTCCCTACTTCTTTTAAAGCTTCTCTTATATTC
>CANSDD010000034.1 GCA_947645535.1 uncultured Mycoplasmatota bacterium | reverse complement strand
AAAAAATAATAAAATTTTGATTTTTTTAAGGAATTGCTATCACTTATGTTGTATGTTATTAGTGAGAAGTAATTATCTACATATGTTTGACAAAATTTTGGTATTACATTATAATGTAGATGATAATATTTCTCTAAGAAACTGGAGGTAATATTATGAATGTAGGAGTTGATAAAATATATGGCTTAAGGTATGATGTAATATTTAAAAACGTTTTTAGGAGAAAACATTTATTAAGACAATTTTTTAGAGACATTTATTCTGAAGAAATAAAGGATATTGTATACTTAGATAAAGAAACGTTAAAAGAAAATAAGAATATTTCATATGGGATTAGTGATTTATTGATAGATACAAATGGCACACGTATTATCTGGGAAATGCAAAATAAGGATTTACACAATATGGATATTAGAATAGAAATGGCATATTCTAGAGAATATGCAGGACAATATGCGAATAAAAAATATAGTAATATTATTCCTGTAAAAGCATTTTTGATACTAAATTATATTCAAGGAAAACCATTAACATTAAAAGAATATAAGGAAATAGATAATAGGATAAATGAAATGTTTGGAAAATATCGTGATACAAGAATATGGAATATAAGAGAAGCATTAAAGAAAAAAGGAACGATTGATTATGAGTATGCTTTGCTCTATAATTTAGATGAGTTTGAAGTAGAAAAAGCGAGAAAAATATTGAAAAGATTAAAGAAAAAGAAACGTTTTAGTGAATTAGTGCGATTGATAGAATTATATAATGCAGATAAAGAAATATATATGCAAATAAAAAGAGAGGAGATGAAGCGAATGACATTTGATGAAATGACTTATGATTTAAGAAAAGATTTTATGAAAGAAGGAATTGCCAAAGGATTAAAAAAAGGACAAAAAGAAGGCAGAAAAGAAGGAAGAAAAGAGGGAAGAAAAGAAGAAAAAAAAGAAATAGCAAGCAATTTATTATCTTTAGGAATTGATATAGATACAATTATGAAAGCTACTAATCTCAAAAAAGAACAAATTTTAGATTGTCAAAATGCGAATAAGATGAAAGTATGATTGAAAAATATGAAAAGAATACTGTTTTATATAGTATTGACGAATAAAGTATTAACTTGATATACTTCTAAGTATGAAGGAGTAGTTATATGAAACAATTAGTAAAAGAAATAAATGAGATTTTTGAAAATGCCAATATTGATGGTGAGACTATAGAAAAAATAAATAAAGAAAAAGCAATTTTTCCATTTACATTAATGGAAA
This sequence comes from uncultured Mycoplasmatota bacterium, assembly GCA_947645535.1. GTDB lineage: Bacteria > Bacillota_I > Bacilli_A > RF39 > UBA660 > MGBC102946. Next base: position 13,333 of record CANSDD010000034.1, on the reverse strand, counting down.
AAAAGATGGCCTATTTATTATTTAAAAATATTATTACTTATGAAACATATTGTATATTAAATAAAGAATATATTGAACGAAATAAATATATAGAATTATTTGATTTAGCACCCAGAACATTTGGTGAAACTTGGGCAGAAAAACATATTTTATTTTTATTTCCAGATTTTATAAAAGCAACAAAAAGAAATTTAAAGACATTATATCCAAAATTTGTTGGAGAATTTGATTTATGGATTGATAATACTAGAATAGAAGTAAAAGCTTGTAGAGCTAATGATAATGAAAGTAAAGGACGTATTGCTAGTAGGGCTTATCTACATGAAGAAGCTAAGAGTAATAGTTTTAAATATCATTATCAGCAGTTAAAACCATCATGCTGTGATATATTTATTTGGATTGGGGTTTGTCGTGATAAAATCCTTTATTGGGTATTAACAAGTGATGAACTTATAAAATCAGGAAAAATGTCTCCTCAGCATAGAAATAAAGATACAGGTGATAAAGAAAAAGCTGTATTTGAGGGACAAGTTTTTCTGACAGAAGAAGAATTAGAAGAATACAAAGTAGAGAAACAAGAAATATTAAATAAAATTCGTGAGAAAATGAATCAAAATTGATGTATAATAAAATAAGAGGTGAATTATGGAACATATAGAAGAAGCAATTATTGAAATACCACTTAAAACAAAAACAAAATTTGAAATTGATAAAGAAAGAGGGAAAATAAAGTTAGATAGAGTACTTTATTCAGCAATGAATTATCCAGCTGAATATGGATATATAGAAGAAACATTAGAATTAGATGGAGATCCACTAGATATACTTGTGATTAGTTCAGAAGCAACATTTCCAGGCTGTATTGTACCAGCTAAAATTATTGGAAATTTAAAAGTATTAGATAATGGACAAGAAGATAATAAAATTATATCTGTATGTGCAGTAGATCCTAGATATAAAGAAGTAGAAAAATTAGAAGATTTATCTGAATTTACGTTAGCTGAAATTAAAAATTTTTTTGAAAATTATAAATCACTACAAGGAATACCTGTTATAGTAAAAGAGTATCAAGGAATAGAAGAGGCATTAAAAGTAATAGAAGAATGTAGAGAAAGATATAAAAGCTAATAAGAGAAAAATTAGATATATATTTTATGATTTAGAAGGAGAAAATATATGAAAAAAATATTTATTACAGGGTGTACTGGTTATATAGGGAGTCATACATGTGTAGAATTATTAAATGCAGGGAAGAAAATAGTTGGATTAGATAATTTTAGCAATAGTAAAAGAGAAGTATTAGATAAAATAAAGCAAATTACAGGAAAAAATATTACTTTTTATGAAGGTGATATGTTAGATAAAACTTTATTAGAAAAAATATTTACAGAAAATGAAATTGAAATGGTTATTGATTTTGCGGCTTATAAATCAGTTGGAGATAGTGTTTCTAAACCAATAGAGTATTATGTTAACAATGTAAGTAGTGTATTATCATTATTACAAGTAATGAAAGAACATAATGTAAAAACATTTATTTTTAGTAGTAGTGCAACAGTATATGGAAATCCAGAAATGATTCCAATTACAGAAAATTGCAAAATAGGAGGAACAACTAATCCATATGGAACAAGTAAATTATATGTAGAAGGAATACTAAAAGATTTATATCAGTCAGATCATTCATGGAATATTTGTATTTTTAGATATTTTAATCCAGTAGGAGCACATCAAAGTGGTTTAATAGGAGAAGAACCAAATGGAATACCAGCAAACTTAATGCCTTTTATTGCAAAAGTAGCAAATAAAGAATTAGAATGTTTAAATGTTTTTGGAAATGATTATGATACCAAAGATGGAACTGGAGTAAGAGATTATATTCATATTATTGATTTAGCCAAAGCTCATGTTTGTGGAGTAGAAAAATTAAATAAAGAAAAACATGGTTTATATATTTATAATTTAGGAACTGGTGCAGGATATAGTGTACTAGAAATGGTAGAAGCATTTCAAAAAGTAAATAATATAAAAGTTCCATATAAGATTGTAGGAAGAAGAGCAGGAGATATTGGGGTATGTTATGCAGATTCATCTTTAGCAGAAAAAGAATTAAATTGGAAAGCAGAATTAGGCATTGAAGATATGTGTAGAGATGCTTATAACTATATCAATAAAAAGTAGGTGTAAAGTAGGAAGAAAATAAATTTATAAAAAAATTTAAGTTATTTTATATGACAGTGATTCCTATAATTATACAAAAGAAATGAATAACTGTTATATCTACTTTAAAAGAATGTAAAATAAGCATCTATAGCGGAGGAGATCATTTTCCAGGAGCTGTATATAATATCTTTGACAAAATAGGTAAAGATAATGTTCGGGTATTGAATGAAATTCCTGATGAAGCAGTATTTATAATGCCAAGTTTTATAGTTGGAGAATGTGAGTAAAGATAAGATATAAACAGATAAGTTTTTCTTATAAAAGTTAAAATGAAATAGTTTTTAACTTTTTTCTAAAATAAAAAAGAGCATTTGCTCTTTTAATCGTACAATTCTTGTTTTAATAATTCTATATTTTTATTCATAAGAGTAATATAATCTTCATTATTATTACTTTCCTCTTCACTAATGTTAGATAACATATGAAAGCTTAGAATTTCAGCTTCAGTATTTTCAGTAAGTGAAGTAATCACTTGAGGGATTGCTTCATTTTCTTTTACAAAGATATAATGAATTTGCCCTGATTCAATTAAACTTTTTACTTCTGAAAGGGTACGTTCTGTTAAATTTCCATTATCTTCTAATGAGATAACAGTAAAACCATATTTTTCTAAAAATTTAAATACATCATCAGAAGCAATAATTGTTTTTTTAGAACTATTTTCATATATTGTACTAATTTCAGCATCCAAATTAGAGACTTCTACTTTTAATTCTTGATATTTTTCTTCAATTTCATTTTTTAAATAATGATTCGTAATATATTCCTCAAAACCATTTTTTATATTTTGAGCAAGCATTAGAAAATTGGATGGATCTAACCATAATTCTTCTTCTTTATAAGAAATTTCCATACTAGAAGTTGTATCTATAATTTTTAGCTTTTTATTATAATTGAATAACTTTTCAACATAATTTTTTTCTTCCATAAGTCCACTAAAAATAAATAATTTGGCTTTGCTATAATCTATAATTTGCTTATCTGTTAGAATATAATCTTTGATGTCAACACCATTTGGATAAATACTATAAATAGTACTATGCTCTCCATATAAACGTTTTGTAATATATTCAGCTGGATAAACAGTTGTATAAATTGTAATATCTTCTAAATCATCTCTTTTTAAACATCCTGAAGTACTAAATGTAATAATTAAAATAGTTAGTAGTAATAAAAACTTTTTCATCTTTCTCTCCTTTTCGGTACTGGATCATATCCACTTGTTCCAAAGGGATTACATCTTAAAATACGACGTATTGCAAGATACAAGCCTTTAATAGAACCATATTCTTCAATTGCTTCAATTGCATAATTAGAGCAAGTAGGAATATGTCTACATAAGACATGAAATGGTCCAGGAATCATTTGATAACCTTTAATCAATAAAACTAATATTTTTTTCATTTATCATCTTTTTTATTATACTAAAATTTACACTAATTGTAAAATATTTCTTTCATAATGATGAAAGTTTGATATAATATTGACAGGTGATAAGATGAAATTGTTAGAAAATCTTGGGATTATAACAGAACATGAAAAATTATATAAAAAAGCATTTACCCATACTTCTTATGCCAATGAACATGGATTAGAAAGTTATGAAAGATTAGAATACTTAGGAGATGCTATTTTGGAATTGTTTATGAGTGATTATCTATATAAAAATACAGATTATGATGAAGGTATGATGACAAAACTAAGAGCTCATTATGTTTGTGAAGAGGCATTATATGAATATTCAATAAAATTAGCTTTAAATGAAGAATTACTACTTGGAAAAGGAGAAGAAGAAAGTGGCGGAAAATATAGGAAAGCCATAGTGGCTGATATATTTGAAGCATTTATAGGAGCACTTTATTTAGATAAAGGATTAGAAATTGTAAATGAATTTTTAAAACATAATATTATTCCGATGATTGAAAATCATAAATTAGATTTTATCAATGATTATAAATCTATATTACAAGAGTTAGTTCAAACAGATAGAAAAAGCTTAAAATATCAAGTAATAAAAGAAGAAGGTCCAGCTCATAGCAAGACTTTTACAGTAGAAGTAATGATTGATAATATCTGTTATGGAATAGGAACTGCTCGTAGTAAAAAAGAAGCAGAACAAGAAGCTGCCAAAGATGCACTTAAAAAAGCTCAGAATGGAGAATAAAATATGTTAACTTTAAAAAGATTAAAGTACTTAGTTGATGAACAAGAAGAATATCAAATATTTATCAATGATATTCCTATGGGGATTATTAAAAATGATAGTTCTAGAAGCTTGGACTTAAAAGATGGAAATTATAAAATGTATGTAAAAAGTTCTAAAATAAAAAGTAATGTGGTAGAATTTAGTATTACAAGCGGAAGTTATGTAGAATTTACTTGTAGACCAAATCATAAAGGAAATATTTTATCTCTTATAATATGTAAACTTTTTAAAGGGAATATTGGAATAAATATAACTTTAAGGCAAGATATTTATCTTTAAGTTGAAATTGATGGAAAAATTTAGTAAAATACTATATATTAGAAAGAAGGAATTATAATGGGAAGAGCATATGAAGTTAGAAAAGCAAGCATTCAAAAAACAGGTGCTGCTAAAGCCAAACTGTATTCAATGTATGCAAGAGAAATTTATCAGGCAGCCAAAAATGGTGGGATAGAACCTACAGCAAATGCAGTATTAAAACGTTTATTAGAAAGAGCTAAAAAAGAACAAGTACCATCAGATATTATCAAAAGAGCCATTGACAAAGTAAATAGCGGTGTAGATGAATCTTATGATGAAGTAAGATATGAATTATTTGGGCCAGGTGGTTCAACACTTATTGTAGAATGTTTAACAGACAATGTAAATCGTTCTATTAGTAGTATTAGGGCGGCTTTAAATAAATGTAATAGTAAGGTTGGAAGCATGGGAAGTGCATCTTATATGTATGATCATGTGTGTGTTGTAAGTTTTAAAGGACTAGATGAAGAAGCAGCATTAGAAGCTTTATTAGAAGCTGGAGTAGAAGTAGAAGATATTGAAGTGGAAGAAGAAAACATTGTTGTATATGGTTCTCCAACGGATTTATATGCAATTAAAGAAGCAATACTAAAAGTACTTCCAAAAGTACAATTTGATTTAGATGAAATTACTTTTATTCCAAAGGATAAAATTACACTATCTGGCGATGACTTAATGTATTTTAATAGATTGATTACTATGTTAGATGAAATAGAAGATGTTCAAAATGTTTATCATAATGTAGAATTATAAAAAAAAGAATCAACTGATTCTCTTATTTTCGATGATAGAACAATGTTGTAACACCAATATCCAAAGCTTTTGAGATCTTTAAAATAGTTGTGAGGGAAATATTCTTATATTCATTATTGGACTCAATTTGTTTGACATAAGAAATACTAAGGTCAGCTAGTTCTGCTAGCTGTTCCTGAGTCAGTCTGCTTTGTTTACGATAATATTTTACATTGTCGCTAAAAATTGCATATTGAGAATTTAAATCTTTATTGTTAATCATACTAACGCCTCCAAATAACTTGAAAAAATGGTAAATATTTCCAATTACTAATATTTTCTCATAAAAGAAATGGAAAAACAGTACACTAAGAGTACACTTTATGGTATAATATGGATATGGTGGGAGGGAAAACATGTCAAATCATTTAAAAGAATTAAGATATCGCAAGAGATATACAGCACAACAGATGAGCGAGATGCTTGGCATTAGCAAGCCATTCTACTGTCAGCTTGAAAATCGTACAAGAAGACTTTCTTATGCAATGGCAATTAAAATATCAGCCATTTTCGAGCTAAAACCAGATGCAGTATTTTATGATGATTATATAGAGCCAGAAGATAGGGAAATTTAACGATTTTCCTTTTTTTATGAATTATTTTATGATAAACTATTGATAGCTTTTAGGAAAGTAGTTGATTATATGGAAAAAGGTCTTTTGCCAGCGGATACTTATATTGTTATAAATAAAACAATATTAAATGATTTTGATAGAAAATTACTAATTACTCTATACCAGCCCATTGTGGGATACGCAGCTATTAGTTTTTATTTTACTTTATGGTCTTATTTAGACAAAAGTGAACTATTATCCTCAGAATGGACTCATCATCACCTTATGACGAATATGGGAATTAGTTTATCAGAAATTATAGAGGCTAGGCGTAAACTAGAAGCAATTGGACTATTAAAAACGTTTTTAAGACAAGATCATATCAATACTTACCTTTATGAACTATATTCGCCAATATCTGCCAAAGACTTCTTTAATAATCCAATTTTGTCAACAGCTCTTTATACAACAATTGGAAAATTAGAATTTGATAAAACGGTAGAGTATTTTAAAGTACCAAAATTGAATCTTTCTAATTATGAAGAGATAACAAGTAGCTTTAATGATATTTTTGAATCTAGTAATAATATGGTGAATGTAGATGCAGAATATGTCAGATATCAAAAAAAATTAGGACTTAATATGATTCCTAAATTTGAACTTAGTGCAGTATTAGAAATGATTCCAGATGAACTATTAAATAAAAGAAGTGTTACTAAAGAAACTAAAGAACTAATTTATAAGCTATCTTTTATTTATGATTTTACAGAAGAGATAATAACAGAAATTATTCGTAATTCTATTAGTGAAAAGCATACAATTGATAAAGAATTACTTAGAAAAAATAGTAGAAAATTTTATCAATTTGATCATTATGGGAAACTTCCAGGACTTATTTATCGAACTCAGCCAGAATATTTAAGAAAACCAGTAGGAGATAATTCACCAAAATCCAAAATGATTTACACATTCGAAACAATGACACCTTATGATTTCTTAGCTAGTAAATATAAAGATGGACATCCAAGTAAAAGTGATTTAATGATTATAGAATATTTAATGATTGATTTTAAATTATCAGCAGGAGTAGTAAATGTACTGATTGATTATACATTAAATATTAATGACAATAAACTAATTAAAGCATTTATTGATCCGATTGCTAGTCAGTGGAAGAAAAGTAATATTGAAACAGTAGAAGAAGCCATGAAAATAGCAGAAGAAGATTATAAAAAACGAAAAGGAAAGCAAGGTAAAACAGTAGGAAAAGTAGCTTCTAAACCATCTTGGTATAAACAAGATATATCAATGACAGAAGCAACAGCTGAAGAGCAAGCTGAAATGGAAGAGTTATTAAAGGAGTATAAGGAGGAAGTATCATGAAAAATATGTTAGAAGAAATAGGATATAATATGAAAGATGTAGTAGAAACTTTAGAAAAAAATTATGAAGAAGCATTAAAAAATGAAAATTTTTATGAATTAGTCAGTAAATTAAATTATCCTAAAAAAGAATTAATGAAATATACTTCTAGGTTAGAAGATTGTGCAAAAGAATATGAACATTGTAAGTATTGTAAAAGTTTATTGGAATGTCAAAATACATTATCTGGATATGCTTATCTTCCATGTGTAAGAGATAGAGGCTTGAATTTCGAATATCAAATGTGTAGATACCGAAAAAAAATAGAAGAAAATTCTAAATATTTAAATAATATAACAATATTTGAAGGATCAGAAGAACTTAAAAAAACGTCAATGAAAGAGATAGATGTAAAAGATAAGAATCGTCATTCTGCAATTAAATGGATTCAAAATTTTATTAAAAGTTATGAAAAAAATCCATATCAAAAAGGATTATATTTATATGGAAATTTTGGAGTAGGAAAAAGTTATTTTATTTCTGCTTTATTTAATGAACTAGCGAAAAAGGATGTAAAAAGTGTAATTGTCTTTTGGCCAGATTTTTTAAGAAGTTTAAAGTTTTCTGTTGGAAATGATTATAAAAATAAAGCAGAATTCATGGAAAAATATGAAAAGGTGAGAAAAGCACCGTTATTACTGATTGATGATATAGGCGCAGAAGTTACAACTGAGTGGGGAAGAGATGAGATATTTTGTCCACTTGTTCAATATCGGATGGAACAAAAATTACCAACTTTTTTTACTTCTAACTTAGATTTAAAATTATTAGAAGAACATTTTAGTTGTAGTAAAAATAAGACTAATGAAGTAAAGGCAACTAGAATTATTTCTAGAATTGAACAGTTAACGGATCAAATTGAAATGGTTAGTATGAATAGAAGAAAATAAATACCTTGACAAATAAAGAAACTGTGATAAAATAGAAACATAAATGTTTTGATTAGGACACGACTTTTTGTCTATTTCTTAAAAAGCGAACTTGGGAAGGTGTAAGCCAAGTAGAAATGCAAAAATGTTACTACCTATGAACAGTACCTGAAAGGGATTACCGGAGAATACCGTTATTTAAAAAGAGTACAAAATAGGATGGTACCGCGTTTTATCGCTCCTTGCAATATGCAAGGAGTTTTTTACTTTTTGGAGGAGATAATATGAATTTTGTTATAACATCTGATTTACCTATAAAAGCACTACGCGTGATTGCAAGCCAAAAAAGAGAAGAAGAAAAAAAAGAATTTTATAAATCTATTAGTTCTAAAATTCATCATGAATTTGTGAAACTGAGCATGATAGAATTATATCGTATGATACATAAAGAAACTGATACTTGTTTTTTAGAGTTAGAATGTGAAATGTTAACAAAGAAACTAATCGCTTATGATGGATCAATTACATTAGAATTTTTAGATGATTTTTTTTCAATATGTTCAATTTCTGATATATGGAGACTTATGTTAGAAGCTAATAGTAGTATTATTCAATTAGTTGCCAAAGATAAATTAGATGAAATATTAAAAGAATATGACAATGAAGAAGATATAAAATCAAAACAAATAGAAAAGAGGAAATTTAAATGAGAAATATTAAAGAAGATGAAAGATTAAGTAAGTTAAATCATAGTTGTGCGCATCTTTTAGCGCAAGCTGTAAAACATTTATATCCAAATGCAAAATTCTGGGTAGGACCAGTGATTGAAGAGGGCTTTTATTATGATATTGATTTAGATGATGAAGTCATTACAGAAGAAGATTTGCCTAGATTAGAAAAAGAAATGAAAAAATTATCCAAAGATGGAAAGCGAATTGTACGTCATGAAATCTCTAAAAAAGAAGCAATGGAAATGTTTCATGATGATCCATATAAAATGGATTTAATATCTAGAATGGATGAAGAAGAAGCACCAATTTCTTGTTATACCCAAGGAGATTTTACTGACCTTTGTCGTGGACCACACGTTGAAACAGTAAAAGAATTAAAACATTTTAAATTATTAAAATTTAGTGGAGCATACTGGAAAGGCGATGCCAAAAATAAAATGCTTCAAAGAATATATGGAATTTGTTTTGATAATGAAGAAGATTTAGAAGAACATTTAAAATTATTAGAGGAAGCAAAGTTAAGAGATCATCGAAAAATAGGAAAAGAGTTAGAGTTATTTATGACAGATGATTTAGTAGGGAGAGGACTTCCTATGTTCTTACCAAATGGATATATCATTTGGCAAGAATTAGAAAATTACATTAAAGAAAAAGAGCGAAAGCTAGGCTATTTACATGTTATGACACCTTGTGTAGGAAATGTAGAATTATATAAGACATCAGGTCATTGGGAGCATTATAAAGATAATATGTTTCCAGCTATGGAAGTAGAAGGAGAATCATTTGTACTTCGTCCTATGAACTGTCCTCATCATATGATGATATATGCCAATAAACTTCATTCATATAGAGATTTACCTATTCGTATAGGAGAAATTGCTCATGATTTCCGTTATGAAGCAAGTGGTGCTTTAAAAGGAATTGAAAGAGGGAGACATTTCTGCCAAAATGATGCCCACTTATTTGTTACTCCAGAACAAATGAAACAAGAATTTAAAAATGTAGTAGATTTAATATTTGCAACTTATAAAGATTTTGATATTACTGATTATAGATGTGTATTATCACTTAGAGATCCAGAAGATAAAGAAAAATATCATCAAGATGATGAAATGTGGGAAAAAGCCGAAAATGGACTTCGTGAAGTTTTAAATGAATTAAATATAAAATATACAGAAGAAATTGGAGAAGCAGCCTTTTATGGACCTAAATTAGATGTCAATGTAAAACCAGCAATTGGAAATGAATATACATTATCAACTTGTCAATTAGATTTCTGTTTACCTGCTAAATTTGATTTAAAATATGTAGATAAAGATGGAAGTAAAAAGACACCAATCGTTCTTCATAGAGCAATATTAGGCTCATTAGATCGTTTTATGGCTTATATTTTAGAAGAAACAAAAGGAGTACTTCCTGTTTGGCTAGCTCCTACTCAAGTTAATATTATTCCAGTAAATAATGAATATCATTTGGAATATGCTGAAGAGGTAAAAGTATTTTTAGAAGAATGTAATATTAGAGTAGAACTAGATGCGAGAGAAGAAAAACTAGGATATCGTATGCGAGAAAGTCAAACTCGTAAAATACCATATAATTTAATATTGGGAGATAAGGAAAAAGAAGAAGGATTCGTTAGTTACAGATTACATGGAAGTAATGAAACAACAACTCTTTCAAAAGATGAATTTAGAAATATGTTATTAGAAAAAATTAGTAAGAAAGTAAAAGAATTATAAAAAGTGTGAAAAGCACTTTTTTCTTTGTCATACTTTAAAAACTCTTTCATATAGTTTATTAGACCAACTAAAGGAGGAACAAATATGATAAATAAAAGAAGTCTTTGGTTTTTAACACTTTTCAGTTTAATATTAGTATTAAGTGTCTATTATATTACTATGCCGTCTGAATTATTAGTAACAAATAATAAAAAGGATAATACAAAAGCAACTATGAATGAAGTGGAAGATAATACTCCTACTGTAGATATAACAGAAAGTGAAATTTTAACTGCACTTCGGGTAGAAGCGGATGAACAAATGAAGCAAGATATGGAAGATTTACAAATTGTTCTAACAAGTGTAGAATCTACTAGCGATGAGAAAAATGCGGCTTATGAAAAATTAAAGTTACTCAATATGACGCGTGGAGAAGAAGAAAAATTAGAAAAAAAGATAAAGGAAAAATTTAATTTAGAAGCATTTGTGAAAATAGATAATGATCAGATTAGAGTTGTAGCATCAAGTGAAAAACATGATACATCTCTTGCTAATGAAATCATGAGAGTTGTGCAAGAAGAATATACAACTAAAAAATATATTTCAGTAAAATTCCAAAAATAAATTTTGGTTTTTTTCGTCTTTCAATTCCATCACCAAAAAGGAAATAGGGCATAAAATAATATGAGATATTCACAAGCTTAGAAAGTGAGGGAAAGATGAAAAATAGTATTTTAACTAAGAGAGAAAAGCAAGTATTTGAGTTACTCATTATCAATTGTGCAACAGAAGAAATCGCAAAAAAATTAGGAATTAGTGAGAAAACAGTAAGAAACCATGTTTCCAATGTGATGCAAAAGCTTGGTGTAAAAGGGCGTGCGAACGCTGTAGTAGAACTATTAAAACTTGGTGAAATTTCACTATAAAATTGCATTCTTTTGCAGTTTTTTTCATACTATTAGTTAGAGGTGGAGATATGTTAAAGAAAATCACAATTCGAAAATTTTTAGTATCAATGGCGGCACTAATGGCACTATTTTTGATTTATTTAATTCCCAAAGAAAATATATATAGCTTAAAAGATAAGGTTGGAACACAGTTAGAATATGTTGATAAAGAAACTATTACTCATACTATATATTTATATAATCACAATGGTATGCTTGCACGTACAAAAGTTGCTACTACACCAAATCCAGATACAATAGAAACAGAAGCAAAGGAACTTTTAGAAGTGCTCATTAAAGATGGAGCAGGTGAGAGTAAAGTCCCAAATGGATTTGTTGCGGTTTTACCAAGTGATACTAAAATAATTAGTTTAAAATATGAGGATGGTTTATTAAAAGTTAACTTTTCAAAAGAATTATTAGAAGATGTAAAGGCAGAGGAAGAAGAACATATTATAGAGGCAATCGTATATACAGTAACAAGTATTTCTGATATAAAAAGTGTAATTATTTATATGGAAGGAGATATTGTGAATTATCTTCCAAAATCTAAAATAACACTTCCAGCAACATTAGATCGAAATTTTGGTATCAATAAAGAATATGATATAAAAGATAGTAAAGATATCAATCAAGTAACAATTTATTATGTAGATGAATATAATGGTCAGATTTCTTATGTCCCAGTAACCAAATATATGAATGATAAAAGGGAAAAGATTGATATTATTATTGATGAACTTTCTAGTGCTCCATTATACCATAGTAATTTAATGAGTTTTTTAAATCAAAATGTTAAATTATTAGCCGCCGAAGAGGCTATGGAACAATTAAATTTAGAGTTTAATTCATATATTTTTAACGACATAGATGAAAAAAATATATTAGAAGAAGTAATCTATACAATTTGCTTATCAGTAGGAGATAATTATGATGTAAAAGAAGTGTCTTTTATTGTAGATAGTGAAGAAATTTATAAAAGTGTGATAAAAACTATTGAATAATACTGAAATTTGTTGTATAATTTATTTGTTCGTTTGAACAAATATGTCTCAGTAGCTCAGCTGGATAGAGCAACGCCCTTCTAAGGCGTGGGTCGGGGGTTCGAATCTCTCCTGGGACACCAGATTGTTAAGAAACTCGAACTTTTCGGGTATTAAGCAAAACACACTTGATAAAAGTGTGTTTTTATGTTATTATGAATATGTCAAGGAAACTTGCATAAAATAAAAAAGGGAATACTTAACCTTTCCATGTTGAGTGTTCGCCAAAGATATGGTTAGCGCTTAATCTACAAAGGTAAATTGAGTGCTTTTTTCTTATTATAGATTACTATATTACAAAAGTAAAAAGTAAGGCTATTAGTAAGAAGATAATTAGAACAAGAGAAATGATCAAAAAATCTTTCTTATACATATCATAGCCTCCTTTCAAGTGAAAGTTGGCAAGCACTCAATGATTAAATATTCCTGATATTAATGATATCAAGTTATTTATTTTATAATAATGTTATTTACTGAATTTTGACTCATACCTATGCATTCAATCAATAATTGAATAGAAATTATTTC
>CANSDD010000033.1 GCA_947645535.1 uncultured Mycoplasmatota bacterium | reverse complement strand
ATATTATGATTAAGGTTATAATAGAGAATTTTAAAGGACATCATTTATCCTTGGATTTTATCCAGAAAATAGTATATATAGAAAGTAAAATACGTTTTACTTTCAGGAGGTATATAGATGAGTAAAAAAACAAGATATGATTTTATCAAAAGAAAACATAAAAATTATTTGGTATTATTTTATGAAAATAATCGTTATTTTTCTATTGAAGAAGATGCAGAATTATTAAAATATTTAAAATTTTGGAATAAACTAAAAGATTTAGAAAAAAAACAAATTAGTTATATGGTTTTTACTAATGTGACGAGGGTGAGAAAATACGATGCGAAAGATAATCAATATAGTAGATATATGAAAATATTAAAAGTAAGAAAGATTATTTCTAAGTTAGTAAATAATGATGGTTTAGAGGTGATGAAATGAGTAAATTATATACGAGATATTTAGAATTAAAAAGAGAAGATCCTAATAAAATGTATTTAATGAAGTCAGGATTATTTTATATATTTATAGATGAAGATGCAATTGCTATGAGTAATATGTCCAGATTAAAATGTATTCCCCTTACTGGTATGATTATGAAATGTGGTTTCCCAGAAAATTCAAAAGAAAAATATTTAAGAAGATTAAAAGAAAATGGAAAAATAGTAGAGATAGTTGATTTAACACAAGATAAGAAAATTGACCCTGTACTTCCTTCTAGACTTGATTGTTTAGCAGCTTTAGAATCATTGGATATCAATACAATTACACCAATAGAGGCAATTGAATATTTATCTATTATTCAAAAAGAATTAGTAAAATTAAAAACCTCAGAAGAAGTTAAAACAAAATAAATAGTTTTTTTGTTAAATTTTACCAAATTTATTTACAAATGATTATTTTTTCTGTATAATAACTAATCAATAGTAGGAGGCCTCTGCAGGAGGCGGACTATAATAAAGAAAGATAAAAGTGAGTATTTTAAATACTTCTTTTTTAATATTTGTTTTATTATTTTTACAATTATAGTATAATGTAATGGGTGATGGTTAAATGAGTAAGAAAATTGTCGTATTAGGTGGAGGTACTGGAATGTCTACCTTATTACGTGGATTAAAACAATATCCTATAGATATTACTGCTATTGTATCAGTATGTGATGATGGTAGAAGTACAGGAAGATTAAGGGAAGAGTTTAATACTCCAGCAGTTGGGGATATTAGGCAAGTTTTAGTAGCTCTTTCTGAAACGGAACCTTTGTTTCAACAATTATTAAATTACCGTTTTGAAACGACAAGTGATTTAAATGGGCATGCTTTGGGAAATTTACTTTTAACTGCTATGCAAGATGTAGCTGGATCTATGTCAGAAGGAATTGAGTCTATTGGAAAAGTACTTAATTTAAAAGGGAAAGTACTTCCTTTAACGGAAGAAAATGTTACTTTAGTTGGTAAAATGAAAGATGGAAGTATAGTAGAAGGAGAACATAATATTACCGAAGCTGAAGCAGGAATAGAGGAAGTTTATTATTTAAAGGAACCTAAAGTTTGTCCTAAAGCCTTAAAGGCAATAGAAAATGCAGATTTGATTATTCTTAGTATGGGAAGTTTATTTACAAGTATTATTCCTAATTTAATATGTAAAGAAATGATAGAAGCACTTTCAAAAACAAGTGCGAAAATTATGTATGTATGTAATATGATGACTCAACCTGGAGAGACAGATAATTTTAAAGCAAGTGATCATGTCAATTTATTAAATAGTTATTTAAGAAGTAGAAAAGTTGATGTTTTAATTGTAAATAATGGTGAAATAGAACAAGATTTATGTGAAAAATATGAGACACTAGAACAAAAAGATCCAGTTGCATTAGATCGTGAAAATTTAGAAAAATTGAATTTAGAGATTATATCAGATGATTTTGTTTGTATAGAGGGTGGTTTTTTAAGACATAATGTGAATAGGCTTGCATTTCATATTTTCGCATATTTAATGGATGTTTAATGTCGTTTACTAGTAGTGTAAAAAATGAGGTTAGTAAATTAAATACAATTGAAACAGAAAATATTGCTGAACTCTCAGCACTTATTCGAAATATTGGTATATTAAATGAAAATAGTATTAAAATTATAACAGAAAATTCTAGTGTAGCAAGAAGAATATTTGGATTATTAAAGGATATTTATGGAGTAACTCCTAGAGTAACAGTACGAAAAGGATATAATTATAATAAAAATTTAATGTATTTGTTAGAAGTAAAATATAAGATGAATGTAATTTTAGAAGATCTTAGTTTATATCAAGATAATAATTATTTAGTTATTCCAAAAGAATATATATTAGGTGATAATGAATCAGAAAGAGCATATTTAAGGGGACTTTTTCTATCAATAGGAAGTATCAATGATCCTAAAAAGTCTAGATATCATTTGGAGTTTTTAGTAGATAATGAAGAGTATGCTTTATTTTTAGTTAATCTTTTAAATCATTTTTTATTAAATGCAAAATATATAAAGAGAGATAATAAATATATGATTTATATTAAAGAAGCTGAAAAAATAGGTGACTTTTTAAGGATAATAGGTGCCAGTCAAGCTCTTTTATATTATGAAGATATTAGAATATATCGTGATCATAAAAATATGACAAATAGGCTTAATAATTGTGAACAAGCAAATATAGACAAGATGATTATGTCAGCTTCTAAAGAAGTAAAAGAAATTGAATTGTTAGAAGAAACTGGGACTTTTGATTTATTAGATGAAAAGGTAAAAGAAGTAGCAAAATATAGAAAAAAATACCCTGAAGCTTCTTTATTAGAACTAAGTGAAATTATTAGTATTGAGACAGGAAATGCTATTACAAAATCTGGAGTGCATCATAGATTAAAGAAAATACATGATATGATTGAAAAAATAAAAAAGAATTAAAAATAAGAAATTTGAAATCAAAATATTGATTTCTTTTTTCTTTTAAAATATAGTTTTTTATTATAGTTATATAGAATAATATTGGTAAGGAGATAAAAATATTTTTTAGAAATTTGTTATAAAGAAAAAATATAAATAAAAAAATAAATTCAATTGCTCAATTATAAAAATATGACTAGATAAAAAAATCAATTTTAGAAAATTATTATATCAATGTATTTACATTTTTATCATATTTTTTATTATTAAAATTATTGTTTAATGTGTTGCTTTAGTCACATATAAAAAAGTGCAAGAAGAACTAATTATTGCTATAAGTATTTGCTAGAAATGAAAGAGGAGAAAATTACTTAATTTATTTATAGTTCTATTATGATAAAAGCTTATCTTGAAAAATCAATTATATTTTTTGAAAATTTTTTTGATTATCAACATAATAAAGAAAATAAATCTGATGGAAATCAAATGAAAATGAGAAAACCTTATTTTCTTTTTCTTTTATTAAAGACAATAAAAAAAAAATATAGTATAATAGTAATGAAATGGGGAGATAGAATATGAATGATATTTTTAAAGCATTAACTGAATATTTAAAAAAGTTTTCTCGAGTTTATATTATGACTCATAAAAATCCAGACTTAGATGGTTTAGGTTCAGCTATTTGTTTATATGAAATTGCTTCCTCATTTGAAAAAGAATGTTATATTATTGATACAGATGATATGCAAAATAGTACTGTACAAAAAATGTATGATGTATTGAAAGACAAAAAAATAGAGTTTAATATGCTAAAAGAAAAAGAAGCAGTATCTAGTCTTAATGATGATACGTTGCTAGTAATAGTAGATGTTCATAAAGAAATAATGGTTGAAAGTAGTAAATTACTTTCTAAAAGTAAAAATGTAATCGTGATTGATCATCATGTAAAAGGGAATAATTATATTAAAACAACGGATTTGTCTTATATTAATTCTCATTTATCAAGTGTAACAGAGTTTATGGTTTATTATTTAAAATATTTAAATAAAACAGTCAATTCTATAATTGCAACTATTATGCTAACAGGAATTGAAATAGATACAAGTAATTATAAATTAAAAACTTCAGAAAAAACATTTGAAGCTGCATCAATACTTGCTTCTATGGGAGCTGATTCTATATTAAAACAAGAATTATTAAAAGAGGATAAAGAAGCATATTTAAAAAGAAGCTATTTTGTTAAAAATAGCGATATGATAAATGAAAATATGGCAATGTGCATTATGGATGAAGAAATATATGAACCAAAAGAAATTGCCGAAGTAGCAGAACAATTATTACAATTTAATAATGTAGAAGCTTCTTTTGCAATTGGGAAACTAAAAGAAAATATAGTTGGAGTAAGTGCTAGATCTTTAGGTAATGTAGATGTATCTAAAATCATGACAGAATTAGGTGGAGGAGGACATCTGACTGATGCAGCAGCTCAAATAGAAGCAACAAAAATAGAAGATGTAAAAAAACAGTTAATAGGTATTATAGGAGGGATAAAGTGAAAGTAATATTTTTAAAAGATGTGAAAAAGCAAGGAAAAAAAGGAGAAATAAAAGAAGTAAAAGATGGTTATGGAATGAATTTTTTAATAAAGAATGGTTATGCAGTACAAGCAACAAATACAGGAGTTAATCGTTTGAAAAAAGAAACTGCAGAGGCTGAATTACAAGAAAATTTATTGATAAAAGAATGTGAAAACGTAAAACAACAATTGGAGAAAATGACACTTAAAATTCCTGTAAAAACTGGAGAAGGAGATCGTGTATTTGGAAGTGTTAGCACAAAACAAATAGTAAGTGAACTTAAAAAGCAAGGAATTGAAATTGACAAAAAAGGAATTATTATTGATGGTTCTTTAACTAGTTTAGGTGTTCATAAAGTAAAAGTGGAACTTCATAAAAAAGTAATTGCTGAGTTGAAGGTACAACTAGTAAAAGAAAAATAGGTGAGATTATGGTAGAAAAAGTAATGCCACATAATTTAGATGCTGAAAGATCTGTATTAGGGTCTATGTTTTTATCAAAGTACGCGCTTCAAAAAGCAGCAGAAATATTATCAAGTGATTTATTTTATTTAGATGCTCATGGAAAAATATTTACTGTTTTTAAAGATTTACTTGAAAAAAGTGTACCAATTGATTTAACAATTGTAACAGAAGAACTACAAAATCGTAATTGGTTAAAACAAATTGGTGATGTAGATTATTTAGCAGAAGTTATCAATAGTGTGCCAACAGCTGCTAATGTAGATGAATATATTAAAATAGTAAATGAAAAAGCGATATTAAGAAGACTGATTGAGGAAGCTACTAATATTGTAGCAGAAGGATACACATCAAGTGAAGAATTAGGTACCGTTTTAGATAATGCTGAAAAGAAAATTTTAAATGTAGTAAAAACAAGAAAAGGAACAGAATTTAAAAAAATTCAAGATGTATTATTAAAGGCGCAAGCAGATTTAGATAAACTGTCTCAGACACGTGGAGAAATAACAGGACTTGCAACTGGATATTATGATTTAGATAAAATAACAAGTGGTTTACATGCCAATGAGCTTATTATTATAGCAGCGCGTCCAGCTATGGGAAAAACAGCATTTGCTCTTAATTTGGCTATCAATATAGCGCAGTCTAGTAAAAAAGGTGTGGCAATATTCAATATGGAAATGGGAGCCGAACAATTAGCTAACAGAATGATTGCTTCAGTAGGACAAATTGAATTAAATAAACTAATTAGTGGGAATTTACAAAATAATGATTGGAAAAGAATTAATGAAGCAATTAGTAGACTTTCTGATACAAAAATTTTTATAGATGATACTCCAGGTATGACAATTGGAGAAATTAGGGCAAAATGTCGTAGATTAGATAGTTCAGAAGATGGAATTGGAATTGTCATTATAGATTATTTGCAGTTAATTAGTGGTTCTGCAAGATATGCTGGAAATCGTCAACAAGAAGTAGCTGAAATTTCCCGTTCTTTAAAAACATTAGCTATGGAATTAGAAATACCAGTTGTTGCTTTAGCACAACTTTCACGTAGTGTAGAAGGTAGAGATGATAAAAGACCTTTACTTAGTGATTTAAGGGAGTCTGGCTCTATTGAACAGGATGCTGACATAGTAGCTTTTCTTTATCGTGATGATTATTATACAAAAGAAATATCTATTGATGAGAATACAAGTAAAAGTGAATTTATTGTTGCTAAGAACCGTAGTGGTCCAACGAAAACAGTTGATTTAATATTTAAACGTAATACAAGTACATTTGTTAATATGGCAAACAGAGATGAGGAAGAAAGCTAGGTGGTTATGTGAAAAAATATTTACCAATTATTATTGTTATACTAGGTATAACTGTATTTCTATTAGGATTTAATTATAAGAATATTAATGAACCAAATACTTTTTATCAAGTATATCTTGATGATGAGGTGATTGGTGTTATTAGTTCCAAAGAAGAATTGGAAAAGTATATTGATAAAGAGGAAGAACAAATAAAAAGAAAATTTGGAGTAGAGAAAGTGTATGCACCAAATGGATTGGAAATAAAAAAGATTACAACTTATAATGAAGCATTAACTTCAGTAAAAGATATATATGATATCATTAAAGAAAAAAAAGCTTTTACGATTAAAGGATATCAAATTACAATTAGACAAGAAGTAGCTTCTGCTGAGGAAGATGGGGATGACAAAACAGTTTCAAAAATAAATAAATATTATGTACTTAAAAAAGAAACTTTTAGCGAAGCAGTAGAATCAATGATAAAAATATTTGTTGGAAGTGAAAAATATGAAGCATATGTTAATAAAACTCAAGAAGAAATTAAAACAATAGGAAGTTTTATTAACGATATTTATTTAGATGGAGATAAAACAATTAAAGAAATGCAAATACCTGTTACAGAAGATATTTATACTGATATAGAAAATTTAACTCATGATCTTGTATATGGGAAAGAAAGTAATAGTACAAAATATGTTGTACAAATAGGAGATACAATTGAAAAAATTGCATTTAATAATAAAATTAGTGTGGAAGAATTTTTGATTTCGAATCCTGAATTTACAAATAAAAATAATTTATTATATGCCAATCAAGAGGTTGTTATTGCTGAGACTAATCCGCAATTAAGTGTTGTCATGTTAGAGTATTCGGTAGAAGATAAAGAAAGTAATTATGGGCAAGTTATTGAAGAAGATGCTACTATGACACTTGGAAATGAAGTAGTAAAGCAGCCAGGTGAAAAAGGTTTAGATCGAGTTTCTCAAACAAATAAATACGTGAATGGAGCTTTAGATAGCGTTAGAGATCCAAGTAAGGAAGTATTAAAAGCTCCTGTAGATGAAATTATTTTAAGAGGAACACATTATGTTCCAAATATAGGAAGTACGACTTCTTGGGGTTGGCCTACAAATAGTGGTTGGACAATTACTTCTGGTTATTCATGGAGAACGAATCCAATTAATGGGCAACGTGAACTGCATGATGGAATAGATATTGCTGGAACAGGTTGGGGTTCACCAGTATATGCAACTAATAATGGAGAAATTGTTGTAGCAAGTTATACATATATTAATGGTAACTATATTATAATTAACCACAATAATGGTTATTACACTTATTATGGTCATATGTCTAGTTTTAATAATGTAAAAGTAGGTCAAGTAGTAGCACGTGGAGAGACTATTGGTTTTGTAGGTGATACTGGATGGGCAACAGGAGCGCATGTACATTACAGTATATGGCGTGGTTATCCTTGGCGTAACGGAAGTACTACTCTAAATCCACTTACTTTCTATTAAAATGAGAATTTGTTCTTTAGCAAGTGGTTCAAAAGGAAATTGTACTTATATTGAAACAGAATGTACCAAAATTCTAATAGATATAGGTACAACTTCTTTATATTCTGAAAAGAAGTTAAAAGAAATAGAAGTAGATCCAAAGGAAATTAGTGGAATTTTAGTTACACATGCACATACAGATCATATTAGTGGTATAAGAGTATTTATAAAAAAATATCATACTAAATTATATATTACATCAAAAGTATATGAGGAATTAACTGAAGATTTTCCAATTGAAAATTATCAAATAGTCAATGATAATTTTGAAATAGAAGATTTGAAGGTAGAATTATTCAAAATGTCACATGATAGTCCAGATATCAATGGATATATTTTAACTAATAACGATATATCACTAGTATATATTACAGATACTGGATATATCAATATAAAAAATCATAATAAATTAAAGAATAAAAGTTTTTATGTAATAGAAAGTAATCATGATGTAGAAATGCTTATGAATGGAAGCTATCCTTATGCCTTAAAACAAAGGATATTAGGTGATATAGGACATTTATCAAATGTGGATTGTTCTAAATATTTATCAAAATTTATAGGTGATAAGACTCGAGGAATTATGTTAATACATCTTAGTGAAGATAATAATTGTCCGGAAAAAGCATTAGAAGTATTGAATAAGACATTAGAGAAAAAAGGACAAGTAATTGAACATATTTATATTGCTGCGCAAGATGAAAGAACGGATTTGATTGAAGTATGATAAAAATAATTTGTGTTGGAAAAGTAAAAGAGCAATATTTAAAAGATGCTATAAAAGAGTATCAGAAAAGAATTTCTAGATATGTAAAGTTGGAAATCATAGAAGTAGCAGATATTGATAGTGATAATGTAGGAAAAATATTAGAAAAAGAATGTGATTTAATAAAAAAATATATTGGTGAAAAAGATTACGTTATTACTACAGAAATTGAAGGAAAAGAATTAACTTCTA
Source organism: uncultured Mycoplasmatota bacterium (assembly GCA_947645535.1). GTDB lineage: Bacteria > Bacillota_I > Bacilli_A > RF39 > UBA660 > MGBC102946. The sequence continues at coordinate 6,147 of CANSDD010000033.1, read as the reverse complement.
TAGAGCTATCAGAAAAAATAGATATTGTTTTTAATCAATATTCTAATATAGTGTTTATTATAGGTGGATCATATGGTATTCATGATAATATAAAAGGAAAATCTAATTTTGCTCTTTCTTTTTCTAAGTTAACCTTTCCACATCAATTATTTAGAGTACTTTTATTAGAACAACTATATAGATCATTTAAAATTAAAAATAATGAAAGTTATCATAAATAGTGAATAAAAATAAAAATAATCGTCCACAAAGAAATAGAGGGGACGATTTTTTATGAAAAAAACAATGGTTTTATTTATTTTAATAATTTTATTTTATGTTATTATAGGTCATGTGAGTGCAGAAAAGCTAATACCAGATGAAGCAATTAGATTAAGAGTAATTCCAAATAGTAATGATACTTATGATCAAGAAGTAAAAATAAAAGTACGTGATATGATACAAGAAGAAATGTATGATTTATTAAAAGATACAAAAGGGATAGAAGAAGCAAGAGAGAGAATAGTGTTAAATCTTCCAAAAATTGAAGATGAAGTAAATTCATTATTAAAAAACGAAAATTATAATTTAGGATATAACGTAAGTTTTGGATCTCATTATTTTCCTGAAAAGCAATATAAAGGTGTTACATATGATGCAGGTATGTATGAATCTTTACTAATTACACTTGGAAAAGGTGAAGGAAATAATTGGTGGTGTGTTTTATTTCCTCCATTATGTTTAATTGAAGCAGAAGAAAGTACGGAAGTAGAATATAAATCATTTATTGCAGAGATGATAGAAAAATTTATGTAATGAATACTAAAAAAATAACACTTAATTCCTAATAGGAATTAAGTGTCAAATTTACTTGAAAGTTAATATTTTTTATTACGTTTTCGCACAAATCAGTGCTTTTTATTTTCTATGTAGAATGGTTTTTAATATTTTATGTATTTTATAATGAAAGGTAATTGGTAATTCTAGTTCTCCAATTAGTTTGATAACATATCCATTAAACCCTTTTTTAAATTCATACATTCCATAATTCTTATCTTTTTTATCAAAATTACCACTAATACCATAGAAATTATAACGTTTATAATTGTTGTTTACAGCAAAGTTTATCATTTCCCATTGTATTAAATATTGTGCATTAAACTGCATATATTTTTTATAGTTTCCACTTATTAAATAAACAACTTCATCACCATAAAGAATAAACATAGCACATGATAAAGCTAAAATGTTTCCATTTTCTAATTGAATTATTTCAGCTTCTTTTATCTTTTTAGTAATACTATCAATTGAAATTTGATATTCTTTTCTTTTTCCTTCATTTGCTTTAGATGGTGTTAATTTATCTAATTTAGAAAGGATCTCATTCTGTTCTTTTTTTAAAGATTCTATATATTCTGATAAATGTATTTCAGCAATCAAATATTTAATCTCATTTTTTGGTTTGAATAAATGATACATATCTTGATAATAAGATAGTGATTTATCAGAAAAATTTTTTCTTTCACTTGTTTCTTCAGTTAATTTTTTAAAAGATGGTAATTCATCATATTCTAATTCTCTTACTGTAATATTAGATTTTAATGTTTTATTGATAATATTTCTAGTATTTTGACGAAAATCCTTTTTTAAGTCATCAATTGTTTTTCCTTCTATATTGAGTGCGAACATCCATTCTAATTGTTCAGGATTAGTTACTTTTTGAAAACCAAGACTTTCTAAGTATTTTAATGTATTTGTATGATTGAATCCTCCTTCTTTTATATTACCATCAATATCATGTTCGCTTAAATCATAGTAAGGATCCATTCTAAATACATAACCATTATTCTGTTTAATAAATTTTTTTAATTCTGTAAAAAAAGTTTTTAGAAGTTCTTTATTTTCAAAATCAATTAAGATTCCTCTAGGTGCATAAAATATTTTTTTCCCTAAAAAATTTCCAGAAGATAACATCATCGTAGCAGCTACTATTTTATTATGTTCCTTTAGTCCGACATAATATTTTTTCCACCCATTTTTTTCACGTAACTGCGCGATTTCAGGAGTTTGTAAAAAAGATTTTAAAGGATGATGATTTAAAAAAGTACGAAATTGTTCTTCAGTTAATTCACAAAAATTCATAAGTTACCTCTTTTCTATTTTCTGATAGATGACAAAATTTTATGTATTCTATAATGAAAGGTAATTGGTAATTCTAGTTCTCCAATTAGTTCTATGACATAGCCATTAAAACCTTTTTTAAAATCATATATACCATAGTCTTTATCATGTGTATCAAAATTATTACTAATTCCATAGAAATTATATCTTTTATAATTGTTATTTACAGCATAATTTAACATTTCCCATTGAATTAAATATTGTGCATTAAAGTTCATGTATTGTTCATCATTGCCACTAAATAAGTAGATGATTTCATCACCATAAAGCATAAACATTGCGCATGACAAAGGCAATATATCTCCAGTTTCTGAACTGATTTTTTTTGCTTCTTCTATTTTTTTATCGATACTTTTTAAAGAAGTTTCATATTCTTTTACTTTTTTAGCGTTTGCTCGTTCTTCAATTGGCATATTTAATTTAGTAAGAATCATTTCCTTTTCTGATTCTAATTTTTTTATGTATTCAGGAAAATTTATTTCAGCAATTAAAAATTTTAATTCATTTAATGGTTTAAAAAGATGATACATATCTTGATAATAAGTTAATGATCTATCTTTAAAATTTTTTCTATTACTTGTCTTTTCTGTTAACACTTTAAAAGTGTTTAATTCATTATATTCTAATTCTCTTATGGTAATATTAGATTTTAATGTTTTATTGATAATATTTCTTGTGCTTGGACGAAATTCTTTTTTTAATTCATCAATTGTTTTTCCTTCTATATTAAGTGCGAATAGCCAGTCCATTTGTTCACCTTTTGGCAATTTATGAAAGCCCAAATTTTCTAAATAATTTAATATCTCAGTATGATTGAATCCATTTTCTTTGATATTTCCATCAATATCACGTTCTATTAACTCATAATAAGGATCCATTTTAAACACATACCCTTTATGTTTTTTGATAAATATTTTTAATTCATCTATAAATGTTTTTAATAATGTTTTATTTTCAAAGTCAATTAAGATGCCTCTAGGAGCATAAAATACTTGTTTTCCAAAGAAATTTCCAGCAGATAACATCATTGTAGCTGCTACTACTTTGTCATTTTCTTTTATTCCAATATAGTATTTTTTCCACCCACTTTTTTCTTTTAAAGTAGCCATTTCAGGAGTTTGTAAAAATGTTTTAAGTGGATGACTATCCAAAAAAGTACGAAATTCTTTTTCAGTTAATTCTATTAGTTTCATAAATATCACACTCTTTCTAATATTCAGTATAACCATATTTTATGAGATAGTCAATAAATTATTGTTTTTAAAATAAAGGTTTATGATATAATAAGTTATGGGAGGTATCATATGAAAAATTTATATATACCAGGAATGAATTCTTCTGCAGAAGAATATGAAAAAGTAAAGCAATTATTTAAGGAAGAAGGATTATCATTAGAAAGATTATTGGAAAATTATTTAGCTATTTCTAGAATGAGCAAAAATGATGTGATATATACCCTAGTAAAGAAGCTTGATGAATTATCAGCATATCAAGATACTACTTTAATTTGTCATTCAATGGGATGTAATTTAGGATTTTTAGGAGCAAGGCATCCAGCAGTAAAAAAAATGGTGCTGATATCGCCTGAAATATATGCAAGTACAAAAGAGGAAAAGAAATGTGCTAGAGAATTAAAACAAATGAAGTATCAAGATGAAACAGAAAGGAAAATCAAGTTTAGAAGTTTAAGTGCTCACTTATATTTAGTAGGATTATTTTTACGATCTAGAAAATGGGCATTGCAGTCATTAAATGATTTTAAGAAACCTATTATGATTGTTTATTCAGAAGGAGATCCTTTTGTATCAAAAAGTGGGATAGAGAGGTTAGAGAAGATGTCAGAAAGTATCGATACTATAACACTTGAAACATCTTATCATAATCCTTTTATGAGTGATAAAGGAAAAGTATTAACTAAAAAAATAAATGAGTTTATAGAAAAGTAAGAAAAAGATATGGAAAACAAGAAAAAAGGAAGAATTTAATAGAAAAATGAGAGGAATTGAATAAAATGAAAATAGGTATTGCAACTGATCATCATGGAGTAGAAATAAAAAAAGAACTAATAGAATATTTAAAAGCATCTGGCTATGAAGTAATCAATTATGGGACAGATAGTACTGATATGGTAGATTATCCAGAATATGCTATTAAAGTAGGGGAAGAAGTAGTAAATGGTAAGATTAACTATGGTATTTTATTATGTGGAACAGGAATTGGCATGAGTATTGCATGTAATAAAGTAAAAGGTGTAAGATGTGCGAAAGTGGATTCTTTAGAAGAAGCAAAACTTACTAGAGAGCATAATGATGCGAATGTGTTAGCTTTAAATTCATCAATTTCAAAAGAAAAAATGAAAGAAATAATTAGAATATTTTTAAATACGTCATTTTTAGGGGAAAGACATTTAAGAAGAGTTGAAAAGATTAGAAGGTATGAAGATGAGCGTTAAGACAATATTATATATCGTTATAATACCACTTTGTGTATGGGGAATTGAAAGTATCAATGTAAATGGTATATTTAAAAAAAATAGAGAATTTCAAGCAACACTACTTTATTTAATGTTATCTTTAGGTCTTTCTTATTTAGTAGTTAATTGTTTATATGATTTTTTTGCGTATTCTAAATTTGTTTAGGAGGAAAATATGTCTGAAGATTTAGATGAAATTATAGAAAAGTTAAAGAGAAATGGTTCAACATTTAATAGTGATGTTTTAAAACAAATAAAAGAGGAAGTAATAAAATCACTAAAAAAAGATGAATCTATTTCTGAAATTTTAATAGAACTAACAAAAGAGTTAGAAGAAAAGATAAATGAATTTATCAATCATACAAATAGAGTTATTAGTGGATTAGCGACTTGTATTTATATACCTAATCTAGATGGAAGTTATTCTATTACTGTTTATGGTGGAAAAAATGGTTATGATAAGAATGATTATGATATTGATGAAAAAACAATTTTTGATTTAGCATCTATAACCAAATTATATACATTTTTGTTAGCTTTAAAGCTAATAGAAAATGGTTATTTGAGAAGAGAAGATGAAATTAGTAAATTAGATGAGCGATTTTCTTCTCTTAAAAATTATACAGTAGAAGATGTTTTAAAGATGAGTGGTGTTATTAAAACAAAGGGGCTTATTATTTCTGGTAAAGATAAAGAAGAAGCAATGAATATATTAAAGACAACTTATATAGAAGATGAAGATAAAACAAAGAATAATTATACTGATTTAGGTTTTATTATTTTATCAAAAGTGATAGAGCAAATAGTAAGCTCGAAATGTGGAAAAGTCATGTCTTTTAATGAGATTATGAATGAATATTTATTAAAACCTTGGGGGTTAAATGAAACGATGTTTTATCCAAGTAAAAATTTTTTTCATATTGCTGGAAATGGAAATTCAGATGGAACGGTTCATGATCCGAAGGCTAAAATTTTAGGAGGGTCAGTAGGATCAGCTGGTCTGTTTGCTACTAGCCATGATTTAAAATGTTTATCAGATCATTTATTTAAAGTAGAAAATGTAAATTATGCTAAATTGGCTGGAAGTGTTATTTTTTCTAATAGTAATAAAGGTTATGCAGGAATCTATCAGAAACATCCATTAGGACTAGAAAAAAGCTTTGTACCAAATGAATATGCGAAAGGATCTTTTGCGAGTCAAGGATTTACTGGTTCTGTTGCTATATTTGATATTCAGAATAAAATTCATAATCATATATTAGTTAATTCAATTAAAGAAGGAGAAATAAAAAAGCCAGAAGGCTATATGAATGCTTTAACAATTTATCAAATTATACTAACTCAAATAACATTAAAAATGTATTTAAGTACTAAGTATTATCAAAATATTGGATATAGTGAGTTTGTAGATATATATGGAAGGGCGAAGTAGCTCTTTTTTAAATCTTGTCTAAAGAAAGAAACTATAATATAATAGAGATAGAAAGTGAGGGATAATAATGAAGAAAATACCA
>CANSDD010000032.1 GCA_947645535.1 uncultured Mycoplasmatota bacterium | reverse complement strand
GATTATAAAGAGAATGAAAAAGTAGAATATAATGAAGATTATAAAGATAACAGTCAAAGAGAAAGACGTATAGAAAAGTTTTCAAGAAGAAAAGAAGAATATGATTATAATCAATTATATAAAGAAAAAGAAAAATATTTGGAAGAATTGGAACCAAAAGAATATGATGGAGAATTAGGTGTTAAAGAAGAAAAGGATGAATATTATATTCATACAGAAGAACCAGAAGAGAAAGTAGAAACTTTTGATAATAAAACAGTAACTCAAACTTCTGAACCTAAGAAAAATCATAAGAGTAGAATGTTACTTGGGATACTTTCTTTAATTGGCTTATTGATACTTGGGTATATTGCTTTTTATTTTATAAAAGTAAATCCAAAATACATTTTAGTAAAATCATTAGATAATTTTACTGAGAGTTTTGAAAAAGTGATAGATCCAACAAAAAATTTAATGACATTTGGTTTTTCAGATGACTTTACAAGTACAGGTACTATGAAGATAAATATAGATATGCCACTTATAAATATGATAGAAGATGAAGAATCAAAAGATTTTAAAGATATAATTGATACTTTAAATAATATGTCTTTTACTATAGATACACGTTTTAATAGTACTGATAAAAAAGTATATATTAATTTCTTAACAAAACTAAAAGAAGAAAATTTACTAGATTTTTCATATGTCAATCAAGATAAAAAACAATATATTCTTTTAAAAAATGTTTTTGAAAAATATATTCAATTAGATGAAGAAACAGAAATTTTTAATGAAAATAATACAAACTATGAAATCTTAAATGAAGATTTGGATTATATTTGGAATTTTGTAAAAAATAGTTTTGATAATAATATAAAAGATTCTTATACAGAAACTAAAAATGAAGAATTAGAAATAGATGGGAAAAAAGTAAAAACAACAAAAGTAATTCTTGTATTGAATGATGAGAATATAACAGAATTATTTTCTAATATTATAAATGATATCAAAGCAGATGAAAGAGCAAATAATTTTGTAATGAGTTTATATCCAAATTTTGAGAATTATAAAGTAACAGCTTCAGGAAGTGATAAAGTATTTTATTATTCTGTGAATGTAACAAAAGGTACAAATAAAGCAGTAAAAATATCATTTTATGACGAAAATGATGACTTGTCACTTATGATTGGTGAGAAAAAAATATTTGAAGTAACTCAAAGTGGAAAACTAATCATTCGAGCTAATTTGAGTGAAACAGAAAAAGGATTTCTACTTGAAATAGAAGATTTAAATGATACTGCTAATAAAATTGAAATCACAGGTAATATAGAAGGAGAAAAATCTGTTTATCAGGCAACAATAAAAACAGCAGAAGTAAAAGTAGAAGCAATACTAAATTCCACAATAAATGAAATAGTAAAGGGCGAAGAATATAAAGAAAATGGTGAATTATCATTATCCGCAACATACCAAGATGTAAAAATAGGAACAGTAATTTTTTCTTTAGATGTAGAAACAAAGAAAGGTGCAATAATTGATGATGTGACAGATTTTATTACAGAGGATTTATTAACAGAGGAAGATGAAAAAAAAATAGAAACATATTTTGAAGAATTTTTAAACAAAATATTTCCTAATTTTGATAAATATTTAGAAAGTGAAACAGAGAAAGGTTAATGAAGCCTTTTTTTGTTAAAAAAATAATTTTTTTTTGGCTTTTTTAAGGTGTGCTTTATATTTTTAGAGTATATTATGAGTAGAAGGATAAAAATGACTACATTCAAATTGACACAATAATAGAAATACATTATAATGTAGATGGTGATTATCCTTAAGCTATTTAGGAGGATAATTATGAAGAAAAAAATATTTTATAATTTAAGTAACGATTATCTTTTTAAACTCATATTTTTAAATGAACATCATTTAAGACGATTACTAAAAGATTGTTTTGGTATTAAAGTAGGTAAATTTCATTATACAAAAGAGAATTGAACGAAAGAAAATAAAAATTTATCAATAGGAATATTTGATATCATCATTGAAACCGAAGATAGATTTATTATTGTGGAGATGCAGAATAAAAGGTTAAAAAAATTTGAAAATCGTGCTATGACATATGCTACTAGAAAATATAATGATGGGTTAAGGAAAATAAAAAAAGAGCAAAAAGAAAATAATAAAGAAAAAATCTATGATTTGTATGATAGTATGAAGCCTGTTACTAGTTGTTGGATACTTAATTATGACTATGATAATGAAAACAAAGAATTATTAAGATTTAGAATGTTAGAAGAAACAATCCATAAAAACTTTGGAGAAAATATAAAAATTATGTTATTGAGTTTAAAAGCAAAACATAAATCAACATTATTAGAAGGCTATGAATTATTATCTAATGCGAAAAGTTTAGAAGAGTTACAAAATTTAAGGACAAAGAAACAATTTACAGATATTATAGAAGATATGGAATATTATAATATGGATGAAGAAACATATCAAAAAATGGAAAGGAATAGGCGTATGAAAGAAAGATATGAAGATGATTTAATATTTGCTTCTGCTGAAGCATATCATGAGGGGAAAAATGAAGGAATTACAATCGGAAAGAAACGAGGAATTTCTATTGGAGAGAAACGAGGCAAAATTAAATTAGCTAAGGATTTATTAAATGCTGGAGTTGATATTTCACTTATCACAAAATTTACTGGATTTAGTGAACAACAAATAAAAAATTACTGAAATAATTATATACAAAGTTAATATATAAAATTATTCATATAAAAAATATGGATATTTTTTTCATATAACTTAATTTTTTCGCAATATTATGTTAAAATGTATAAGGGTGATAATATGAAACCAGTTGTATTATGTATTTTGGATGGTGTAGGAATGAGAAATGAAGCTCACGGAAATGCTTTTAAAGCAGCCAACACACCAGCATTTGATAATTTATGGAATTGTTATCCACATTCTTTATTAGAAGCTAGTGGAGAATTAGTGGGGTTACCTAGTGGTCAAATGGGTAATAGTGAAGTAGGACATATGAATATAGGTGCAGGCAGAATAGTATATCAACCTTTAGAACTTATCAATAAACATATCAAAGAAAAAACGATTTTAGAAAATCAAGTTTTACTAGATATAATAAATCATGTAAAAAAGAATCAATCAAATATGCACTTATTTGGGTTACTTAGTGATGGAGGCATTCATTCTCACATTAATCATTTAATTGGAATTTTAGATATGCTTAAAAAAGAAGAAATAGAAAATGTTTTTATCCATATTTTTACAGATGGAAGAGATACTCTTCCTAATGTTGCCAAAAACTATATAGATATTTTAGAGCAAAAGTTATCAGAAATAGGTATTGGTTCTGTAGCTACGATTTCTGGTAGATATTATGCTATGGATAGAGATAATAGATGGGATAGAATTAAGAAAGCATATGATGCGATTGCAACTGGAATTGGAGAACATTATGATAGTGCGAAAGAAGCAGTAGAAGAAAATTACAAAAAAGAAGTTTATGATGAATTTATTATTCCAGCAATTATTGATCCAAATGGAATTGTAAAGGAGAATGATGGATGTATTGTATTTAACTATCGTCCAGATCGATTAAGAGAATTATTTAGTGCTTTAACAAATCCTAATTTTAATGGATTTGAAAGATCATTTATTCCTAATTTAAAACTAGCAACTATGATGCCAGTAAGTGAAGAAGTAATAGGAACACATGCATTTGAATTAGAAAAATTAAATAATACATTTGGAGAATATGTTGGTAAATCAGGGCTTTCACAGCTTCGTATTGCTGAAACTGAAAAATATGCACATGTAACTTACTTTTTTGATGGTGGAGTAGAAAAAGAATTACCAAATTGTAATCGTATTTTAATTCCATCTCCTAAAGTCGCAACATATGATTTAAAACCAGAAATGAGTGCAGTAGAAATAACAGATACCCTATTAAAAGAATTAGATAAAAAAATCTATGATGTTGTAATATTAAACTATGCTAATGGAGATATGGTAGGACATACTGGAGATTTTGACGCAACAGTAACAGCAGTAGAAACATTAGATGATTGTTTAAAACGATTAGAAGAGAAAGTGAAAGAAGTGAATGGTACTTTAGTTGTAACTGCTGATCATGGTAATTGTGATACTATGTTAGATGAAGAGAATAGAATTGTAACTAGTCATTCCACAGCACTTGTCCCATTTATTGTAACAAAAGAAAATATTGAACTAAAAAATGGAAAATTAGGTGATATTGCACCAACTTTATTACATTTATTAGAAATTTCTATTCCAAGCGAAATGTCTGGAAATGATTTAATAAAATAAAAGAATTGAGGTAAAGGGTATATGAATAAGAGAAAAATAGCGCTTATATTCATCATTGTAAGCATTCTTTTTATAGGAACATTGTGTACCATTTATGGTTATCGATTGGTACATTATTATAAATTAGAACATCCAAAAGTAGATAAAAATACTAACCCATTATTAAAAGATACTTTAACCTCTTCAAATAACATTGTTGTTGCAAATGATGGATTATATGAAGAAAATAAAAGTTATTACTATAAAGGTAATGTTCAAAATAATTATGTTAGATATTCAGGAATTATATGGAGAGTAGTACGTATTAATGATGATGGCAGTATTACACTTACAAGTGATTTGCCTATTACTTCTCTTATTTATGGATATGAAACCAATAGCTTTGAAGAGTCTTATGTTTATAAATGGTTAAATGAAGACTTTTATGGAAGATTACAAAATATTGATTCTTATATTGTAGATACAAATTATTGTGCTGATGCAATAGAAAATGCAGAAGAAGTAAATTGTAAAGAAAATAAAACATCTAAAATAACACTACTTAGTGTATATGAATATTTAAAAGCATCAGGAAGCAAAAGTTACTTAAATAATGAAAAAGTATATTGGACTGTTAGTCCAAATGGAGAAGATAAAGTTTGGTATATGACGCAAAAAGGACTCGTTAGTAATGAAGATGTCACAAGTGGCAGTAATCATAGTTATGGAGTAAGGCCAGTTATCACAATAAAAGGAGATTTAGAAATTACAAAGGGTGATGGAACAATTGATAATCCTTATATGTTTGAAACAAATAATAGTAATATATTAAATGAACAATCTATTGGAAATTATCTAACATATAGTAATCAAACTTGGAGAATTATAGATATAAGAGAAGAAGGTGTAAAAGTAGCACTTGAAGGCTATATTACTTCAGAAGATGAAGAAATGAAGAAAGTTTATTCTAATAGTTCCAATTTATTTGATATAAAATCAAAAAATAATATCGGCTATTATTTAAATAATGATTATTATAATTCGTTAGAAAATGTAGAGTACTTAGTAAAATATCCATGGAATATATTCTATTATGCAAATATGAATGAATATAACAATAAAGCAGAAATAGAAAAGATTGTAGAAGCAAAAGTAGGTTTATTAAATGTAGGAGATTTATTTGTAGGAGATTATTCACTTTACATGCTTATGACACCAACGAATGAAGATGATGACACAATCTTAACAGTAAAAGAAGATGGACGACTTTATGCTGATATGATAACTGAAGAATTTAGAATTAGACCAGTTGTTGTATTAAAAGGAGATTTGAAAATTGCTAGTGGGGAAGGAACAAATACAAATCCATTTGTATTAAGTGAATAATTGTGCAAGTAGTAAAAAAGAAAAATGTCAATAAGATAAAAAATCTACTAAAAACATCAATAAATTCTGAAAATATAAAATTAAAAAATGAAGAAAAAAAAAGAGGCATATTAATAGTGATTATCATAATGGCTGTACTTGATATGTGTGCTATTACATGTCTTTTTTTAACTTATGGACCTATTTCATATTTTAGAGATTTACTTATTACAACAGCAATGACAACAATGAATCATAAATATCTTGCTTATACTTTTTATACAGAGGAAATAATTGACAATGTATTAAGTAAAAACTATGTAAAAGAAGTAAATGAAAATACAAATGTAAATGATATTCAAATAGAAAATTTTTCGGAAAAAATAGAGTATAATTCAGTTTATGAGAAAGAATTATTAACAAGAGATGAAAATGATTTATATAAAGTAATACCTTTAGAAGGTTCTAATTATAAAGGTTATTTAGTAGCTATATATGATCCTTCTAGAATTTCTTTAGTAAAATCTAAATATTATGGAAGTTGGGGAGAATTATTAGAAGGAATAGCGAACGACAATGAAGCAAGAGTAGCAGTCAATGCAAGTGGCTTTGATGATTTGACAGGAAGAGGAATTGGTGCTGTTGCAACTGGTATTTTTATTAACAATGGAATTCTTGTAAGTGGGAATCAAAATACAAAAGGTAAAATTATTGGATTTAATAAAAATCATATTTTAGTGTTAATGGAAGCAACTGCAAAAGAAGCAATAGAGGCAGATATTGTAGATGCTGTAGATTTTGGCCCATTCCTTATTGTAAACGGAAAACCATCTGAAATAAAAGGAAATGGTGGATGGGGAATAAGTGCTAGAACGGCAATTGCTCAAAGAAAAGATGGAATTGTTCTATTTTTAGTAATTGATGGTAGACAACCAGGATATAGTATGGGTGTTGATATGAGAGAACTTGTAAAAATACTAGTTCGTTATGGTGCCTACAATGCAGCTAATTTAGATGGCGGAGCTTCTAGTAGTTTAAATATAGAAGGAAAGCTTATTAGTAAACCTTGTGCAGTAGATCCGAAAGGAGAACGTCCTATTCCAAATGCTTGGATAGTAAAATAATCAATTTTGTAAAAATTAAAAAATGTGATATTATAAAAATAATAAAGTAAAGGAATGAAAGGTATTAGGGTGTAACAATATGAAGAAGAAAATATTATCTATTTTTTCGTTAGCAATAATGACCTTATTTGCGACTGGTTGTATGAAAATTCATACCAATATGGATATTAAAAAAGATAAATCAATGGATTTTTCTATTGTATATGGGATAGATACATCTTATGTTCAAAATGAAAATATATTAACAGATGAAGAAAAAAAAGAATTTGAACAACATGGATTTTCTTTTTCAGAATATTCTGAAGATACAGTAAAAGGATTTATTATAAGAAAACAATTTAAAAATATTGATGAAATTAGTGTAAATGCAGATGCAGAATATAACTTAGCTGAATTATTAAATGGAAAAAATTCAGAAACTTATATGTTTCAAATAAAAAAAGGCTTTTTTAAAAATACATATACAGCAAAGTTTAATTTAAATATGGCAGACTTAAATGTTCCAGAGACAAATAATAGATATAATGATTTCTTTAATAATAGTGATACCTCAGATGTCAATATGAGTTTAGATGAAGATGAAATTGATGATACTTTAGATAATAATGATAATAATACACAAGATATTGAGAATACAATTATATCAAATTTAGATATAAAATTTAACGTAACATTACCTTACCCAGCCAAAAGTAATAATGCTTCATTAGCGAGTGATAATGATAAAGAATTAAGTTGGAATTTAGCTAATACTTCATTAGATACAATTGAGTTTGAATTTGAACTATATAATATCAGAAATGTTTATATTTTTATTGGATTTGTGATTGTTTTACTGATAGTTATTATAAATATTATTATTATATTTATCAAAAAGAAACACAAAAATAACATAAAATCAAATAGAGAATCAGAAAAAAAGAAAAAAGAAAATAAAAGTACAGATAAAGGAGAAAAAAATTCCAATGTAAGTCAAACGATAAATCCAGTAGTGATACCACCTGTAAATCAAGCAAATACTGTAGTTACACCACAGATTCCAATAGCAGGAGTAGAAAAACAAGTGAATAATCAAGAACAACAAAATAATAATTCTAATTAAAATTAAGGGGCTGAGTAGAAATGAATAAATTCTATTCAGTTCTTTTTGGTTGTACTCAAAATATAAAAAGCACTAGAAAATAAACTCCTAGTGCAGTTGTGTGATACAATCTAATTGACGAAAGAAGATGTATCACACGAACTATTTTATCACAAAAAGGGATTATTTTATCAATTCCTCAAATTGATACTATGAGGAACATAATATAAGTGTTTATTAAATGTGATAATTTTGTATTTATAATAAGTTAAATCAAAGAAAAAGGGCGTTAAGTGAACTATTCATTTCCACTCAGTTCCTTTTTTAATGTTTTAGTAAAAAAATGTTAATGAAGTAGAACGATAAAAATATTTATTTGTAAAATTTTGTGAAGGAAAATTTATAAATCATTATAAATGTTATATGTTCTTAAACATATTTAAAAAATGTGTATTGGTATTGGTTTGATAAAAATTAGAATTTATATTATAATAAATACAGAAAACGAGGTGAGCCTAATGTTTCAAATTGGCAATATAAAACTAAAAAACAATATCGTTTTAGCGCCTATGGCTGGTATTTCTAATAGTGCTTATAGAACAATTATAAAAGATATGGGATGTGGGTTAATATATGCAGAAATGGTAAGTGATAAAGCAATTTATTATGAAAATAAAAAAACAATAGATTTACTTTATATGACAGATTATGAAAGACCAATTGCACAACAAATATTTGGCTCAGATAAAGAATCTTTTGTAGTAGCAGCAAAGTATATTTATAAAACAATGAAACCAGATATAATAGATATCAATATGGGATGTCCAGTACCTAAAGTAGCTGTACGTGCAGAGGCTGGAAGTGCTTTATTAAAAGATCCTGAGAAAGTTGAAAAAATCGTAAAAGCAGTAGTAGAATCAGTTCCAATTCCAGTAACTGTAAAAATTAGAAGTGGTTGGGATAGTAATCATATTAATGCAGTAGAAATAGCCAAAAAAATAGAATCAGCAGGAGCGAAAGCGATTACCATTCATGGTAGAACAAGAAGTCAAGGATATAGTGGAAATGCAGATTGGAATATCATTAAACAAGTAAAAGAAGCAGTATCTATACCTGTTATAGGTAATGGCGATGTAAAAAGTGCGTTAGATGCAAAAAGAATGTTAGAAGAAACTGGTTGTGATGCAGTTATGATAGGTAGAGCAGTTTTAGGCAATCCTTGGATTATAAGAGAATGTATTACTTATTTAGAAACAGGAGAATTACTAGAAAAGCCTACAGAAGAGGAAAAAATAAATATGCTATTACATCATTTTGAACTGTTATTAAAAATAAAAAATGAAAAACTAGCAGTACTTGAAATACGTACTCATGCTGCCTACTATTTAAAAGGAATAAAAGAAGCAAGTAGTTTAAAAAATGAAATATTTAAAGTGAAAACAAAAGAAGAATTTAGAACTTTGTTAGAAGAATATAAGGAGAGAAGAAAATGAGAATAGGATTAAAAAAAAGATTACTTGCTTATGTAATTGATTTACTGATTATAGGTCTGTGTTTCGGACCAATTGTTATGTCAAAAGAAAAAGATGAAAATTTGATGAAACTTAGAAGTGAATTGAATATTGTTAATGAATTACGTGCAAATAAAGAATATAAAGCTTCAGAACATTTTGAGCGATATACTGTTATTACCCAGCAAATAGACCAAGAATGTATTATTTACAAAGTATTGAACATTATCTTTATTTTAGGATACTTTACTATACTTCCTTATTTTTGGAATGGACAGACAATAGGAAAAAGAGTTATGAAAATAAAAGTAATGTCAGAGGAAGATGAAAAAGTAACAATTGTGAATTATCTTATTCGTAATTTGATAAATGGATTAGGACATGTGATTTTAATATTATTGTTTTTATATTTATTACCGAATAAAATGTATTTTGCAGTCCAGTTAATTTTAAGTTTTATCCAAATAATACTAGTAATGACCAGTATTTATATGATATTATATAGGAAAGACAAAAGAGGTCTTCATGATGTATTTAGTGGAACAAAAGTAGTTTCCACATTAGAAGTTGGAGGAAAGTAAAATGAGAGAATTTACAGAACAAGAACTAATTCGTAGAGAAAAAGCAGAAGAATTAAGAAATAAAGGGATTGATCCTTTTGGGCAAAAAATTGATGTTACAACAAACTCAGAAGAACTGAAACAAAAATATGTAGATAATACAAAGGAAGAATTGATTGAAATGAATATTCCTGTTGTTATTGCTGGGCGTATTATGACAAAACGTGGAAAAGGAAAAGTAGGTTTTATGCATATTCAAGATAAATTTGGACAAATTCAAATTTATGTAAGACAAGATTCAATTGGAGAAGAAAATTACGAAATTTTCAAAAAAGCAGATATTGGAGATATCGTTGGAATAGAAGGAACTGTATTTAGAACAGATACAGGAGAACTTAGTGTTAAAGCAAGTAAATATATTCATTTAGTGAAAGCATTAAAACCACTTCCAGAAAAATTTCATGGTCTATCAGACGTAGAAGAAAGATATCGTAGACGCTATGTAGATTTAATTATGAACGAAGAAGCTAGAAAAGTTGCATTTGCTCGTCCAGCTATCATTCGTTCTATTAGAAATTATTTAGATAATCTTGGATATGTAGAAGTAGAAACACCTGTATTAAATCCAATTTTAGGTGGAGCAGCAGCACGTCCGTTTATTACATATCATAATACATTAGATATGAATTTTTATCTTCGTATTGCAACTGAATTACCACTTAAACGTTTGCTTGTAGGTGGAATGGATGCAGTTTATGAAATTGGTAGAATTTTTAGAAATGAAGGAATGGATAAAAAACACAATCCAGAATTTACAACAATTGAATTGTATAAAGCATATAGTGATTTAGAAGGTATGATGGAGATTACAGAAGGAATTATTTCAAATGCCGCTATGACTCTATTAGGAACCTATGAACTAGATTATAGAGGTCATCACATCTCTTTAGCACCTAAATTTAAAAAGATTCATATGGTAGATGCTATTAAAGAAAAAACTGGAATAAATTTTTTTGAAGAAATGAGTTTAGAAGAAGCTAAAGAGTTAGCAAAAAAACATGGAATAGAATTAGAACCACATTTCCAGTATGGACATATTGTAAATGCATTCTTTGAAAAATATGTAGAAGATACAATTGTAGAACCAACTTTTGTTTTTGGACATCCAACCCATGTAAGTCCACTTGCTAAAAAAAGTGAAGATCCTAGATTTACTGAACGTTTTGAATTATTTATTTGTGGATGTGAATATGCTAATGCATTTACAGAATTAAATGATCCAATTGATCAATATGAAAGATTTGAAAATCAATTAAAAGAAAAAGAATTAGGAAATGAAGAAGCAAATGAAATGGATTTAGATTATGTAGAAGCCCTAGAATATGGAATGCCACCAGCAGGTGGAATGGGAATGGGAATAGATCGTTTAACAATGTTACTTACGGGTAGTGAAACAATTCGTGAAGTTATTTTATTCCCACACATGAAAAATAAGAACTAATGGAACTTTATATTGTAAGACATGGGGAAACTGGTTACAATAAAATGGGCTTATTACAAGGAAAGACAAATATTCCGCTAAATCAAAAAGGAATAGAGCAAGCAAATAAAACAAAAAAAGAATTAGAACAAATTAATTTTGATATTGTAGTTTCTTCTCCATTAAATAGAGCAATAGATACAGCTAAAATTATTGCTCCAAATAATGAAATTTTAATTGATGAGAGATTAAATGAAAGAGCTCTTGGAGAATACGAAGGAAAACCAAGTAGATTATATGATTTTGAATTTTATGATAATATACTTGCAAATCATACTGAAAAAGGTGTAGAAGGAATTTTAAATTTAATTGTTCGAGTAAGAAATTTCATTTTAGAATTAAAAAAGAATTATCCGAATTCTACTATATTATTAGTAACACATGGTGGACTTATCAATGCAATGCAGTATTGTTTTAAAGACATTTGGGCATCTGAAAAAATGGAAAGATTAAGATTAGGAAATGGTGAATTTATAAAATATTCTTTATAAATTTGAAATTGGATATTATAAGAATAAGATTCAAATATAATAATCTATGGAAATAGCTAAGATGGCAAATTGAATTATTTTAAAGAAAAAGTAATAAAAATAATTAGAAGAAGATTTATTTTATGGGGGGAAAAAATGGAAGAAGTTGTTTTTATAAGAGAAATTATGAAGCAAAAAGAATATATGGTTTTACCAGAAACTATAGCAATCGGAACTGTATATAAAATTCATTATTTTGGAGATTTAGAAAGAAATGGATTTGAAATTGGATATTTATATATTCCAAAAGGTTCTGGAATTAAGTTGCATAAACATGTAGCTGATATAGAGCGATATAAAAAAATTATAGGAGAGTTGGTCGTTAATGGTGAAAAATGTGATATAAATATATGTCTCATTGGAAAATCACATGGAATAGCTCCTGTTAGTCAAGATACAATTGTTTCAACTTGTAAAGTAACTAAGAAGTATTTGATGGAAACAGATATTTTATTTGATGATGATTTTTTTGATAATCTCATTAAAAAAGAGTTAACATCAAAAGAGGAACAACACTCAGAGTATACATCAGATAAGAAGAAAATAAAAAAATAAATGGAGGAAAATAATATGAAAATATTGTCAGTAAATGCTGGAAGTTCATCTTTAAAATTTCAATTGTATGAAATGCCAGAAGAAAAAGTACTTATTTCAGGAGTATTTGAAAGAATTGGAATTGAAAATAGTTTTTACACAGTAAAAATAAATGGAGAAAAAGTAGAAAAGAAAGTAGAGTTACCAAATCATAAAGTAGCTTTTCAAATTTTAATAGATGAATTAAAAGAAAATAATGTAGTAGAAGATTTAAGTGAAATTAAAGGAATTGGACATAGAGTTGTACAAGGGGGAGCTTATTTTGATAAAACCGAAGTGGTAACAGAAGATGTAATTTCTAAAATAGATGAGTTATCATCTTTAGCTCCACTACATAATCCAGCAGCAATTACTGGAATTAGAGCAGCGCAAGAAGTAGTGCCAAATGCTATACAAACAGTTGTTTTTGATACAGCATTCCATCAAACAATGGAAGAAGAAACTTACCTTTATGCTGTTCCATATGAATGGTATACTAAATATAAAGTAAGAAGATATGGTGCACATGGAACAAGTCATAAGTATGTAGCACTTAGAGCAAATGAATTACTTGGAAAAGAAGATACCAAACTAATTACTTGTCATATTGGTAATGGGGCAAGTATAAGTGCTATAAAAAATGGTAAATGTATCAATACTTCTATGGGATTAACTCCAAATGCTGGACTTATTATGGGTACACGTTGTGGAGATATTGATGCTACTATTATTCCATATATTATGGAAAAAACTGGAATGACTCCAAAAGAGATTGATAATGCCCTTAACAAACAAAGTGGATTACTAGGTATTAGTGGAGTAAGTAGTGATGCTAGAGATATTGAAGCGGGTATTAAAGATAATAATAAGAGATGTATTTTAGCTCGAAATATGTATGTAAAAAGAGTGGTTGAATATATTGCGAAATATTATGTAGAGTTAGGTGGCTGTGATGCGATTATTTTTACAGCTGGTGTCGGAGAAAACTCTATTAGTATAAGAGAGAAGATTATAGAAGGTTTATTACCTTTAGGTGTTGAACTCGATAAAGAAGCAAATAATGTAAGAGGAAAAGAAGCATTGATTACAAGTAAAGATTCTAGTATTCCTGTATTTATTATTCCAACTGATGAGGAAGTAATGATTGCAAGAGACACATATTTCTTCTGTAAATAGAAAGTGTGAAATTATGTATAATAGAATATATTCTAAAATTTATAAACAAATAAAAAAATATGATACGATTGTAATTGCACGTCATGTAGGGGCAGATCCGGATGCATTAGGTAGTTCAATAGGATTAAAAGATATCATATTAAATACTTTTCCAAATAAAAAAGTATATGTGATAGGGCATCCAGCCTCTAAATTTAAATATTTAGGTATATTAGATAAATTTAATGAAGAAATGTTAAATAATTCTTTACTAATAGTAACAGATACACCAGATAAAAAAAGAGTAGATGGTGTAGATGCGAGTAGATTTTCTAGTTCTATAAAAATAGATCATCATCCTTTTATAGAAAAATTTTGTGATATAGAATGGATAAATGATAGTGCAACTAGCGCTTCTGAAATGATTTTGGAATTAGTTAGAAATAGTAAATTAAAATTAAATAAGGAAGCAGCTGAAAAATTATATATTGGACTTGTAGCTGACAGCAATCGTTTCTTATTCTATTATACAACACCAAAAACATTTGAATTAGTATCTTGGTTAATAAAGAAAACAAATATTGATATTACCAAATTATATGAAAAATTATATTTAAGACCAATAAAAGAAATCAAATTTCAAGGTTATATAGAATCTCATTTAGAAATAACAGAAAGTGGAGTTGCTTCTATAAAGTTAACTGATGAAATATTGCATGAATATAGTGCTGATCCAGGTTCTGCTGGGAACATGATCAATAATTTAAATTATATTGAAGAAGTACTTGTATGGGCTGTATTTTCAGAAGATAAGATGAATAATACAATTAGAGGCTCTATCCGTTCTAGAGGACCAATTGTCAATGAAACAGCTACACTTTTTGGTGGTGGTGGTCATATATATGCAAGTGGTGTTAGACTAAAAGATTTTGAAGAGGTAGATGCTTTAATAGAAAAATTAAATGAAGTATGTGAGGAATATATACAAGAAAATCAATAAATTATCTTGTTTTTAATAAAAAGTTACCACTATTTTGGTAACTTGTAAAAAATATTAGAATAATTTATATTAAGATTAGTTGAAACTTTTTAACGGAATATCATTACTACAGGTGATTAGTATCTTTGACTTTTATGTATATAAGTTACAACAAATTATTAAATAAACTTTTATGAGATAATAATGGAAATACAAATTAGAATTACCAAATGTTAAATAGAGAGCTTAATAAAAGAATTTAACATTATCAATTTGTATTTTTAATTTTATCTCGTATATACATTATAATAGATAATAATTTTGAAATCAAGATAAAATCCTTGTTTATAAATATTACATCATAATAGATAAAAAATTCAATTTTAAGTAATATATATTTAATAGTTATCATGCCAAAGCTACTGTAAATCATCATATAAATATAATCACTAATTTTGTTAATAATGATGAAATTTTCAATATATAGATATGCAAATTAATTGGAAGAATAATCAGCAAATTAAATTAGAGAAAATAATTAAGAGAGATGAATCTATTCCATATCTCTTAAATCATATAAATAAGTACAACTTAGTAATTCAGCAGGAGCTTCCTTAACATACAACAATAATATATAATAGTCTAATTTTTTATTTGTTTTATCATAACAATATTTTTTAATATCTAATAATGCATCATCATTATATTTATATTGTAATATCAAATTATCTTTTATTATTATTACTATTTCATCAGTAATTAGTTTATATGAAGTAATACCAAAAGGTAATAATGCATGAGTAGAACTGCAGCTTTGACAACGTATTCAGTAAATGTTATCATTATTTATAATATATAACTCCATGCTCATAAAAGTCCCACAATATGTAATCATGGGTACCACATTTAGAACGAAAGTTTACAGTTGAGGTAAATATTTTTAAATTATTTTCAAAATGAGTATTGCTTTTTTTAACTTTATTTACATCAAATTACTTTGCGTGTCTATACTTTTTTACATAAAATGAATATTTATACCCAAATAGTTACAAAATAAAAAAGAAGAAAAAAAATGAGTATAATGTGAGATATAGAAAGGTAGAGAAAAAAGATGAAAAAAGTTGCAAA
>CANSDD010000031.1 GCA_947645535.1 uncultured Mycoplasmatota bacterium | reverse complement strand
ATTTAAATTCTAGATATTATAATCCTAATTGGGGTAGGTTTTTAAATGCTGATGGAACAATCGCAGCTAATGAAGATGTTATTAGTCATAATTTATTTGCATATGTTAGTAATAATCCAATAAATAAATTAGATTCAGATGGGAACTTTGCTATATCTTTAGGAATCGCTATTGGTGGACTTTTGCTATTAGGTGTAGCTTCTTATTATGGTGCTAAAGCTATTAGTGAATGGGTAACATATACTGTATCAGATATTGTTAGTAATATAAAAGCACAAACTATTACTCAAACAAAACTAAAAGAAAAAATAGACCTTTCAGGCAATCATAATGTATATGTTTTAAGGGATGAAAATACTAAAAAAATTGAATACGTTGGAAGAACTATAAATAGAGAAGCCACTAAAATTAGGCATAAAAATAATCCTAATAGGAAAAAATTACAAATTC
The DNA here is from genome assembly GCA_947645535.1 of uncultured Mycoplasmatota bacterium. Classification (GTDB taxonomy): domain Bacteria; phylum Bacillota_I; class Bacilli_A; order RF39; family UBA660; genus MGBC102946. The sequence goes on along the minus strand of CANSDD010000031.1, from coordinate 15,746 downwards.
ATTTTATAGCTAAAGACGTTTCTTATGAAACTGCAAGAGGATTAGAAGAATTTCTCATTATAGATTATTATAATACATTAAATCGCAATAATCCAATGAATAATCAAATACATGGAGTATCTTTAAAAAATAATAATCGTGATTTATATATGAAATTAGCGCAAACTTGGATTTCTGAAAATGAAATAAGGTTAGAATAAAAGAAAGGAAGAGATAAAATGGGAGCATGGGGAACAAAGTTATATCAAGATGATGTAACGTGTGATGTAAGAGATGAATATATTGACTGGTTAAAAGTAGAAAGTGACAATGTAAAAGTTACACAAACAGTAATAGATAATAATATTGATTATATAGAAGATGAAGAAGATGGTCCGTTATTTTGGTTTGCACTAGCAGATACACAATGGAAATATGGAAGATTATTGCCAGAAGTAAAGGAAAAAGCAATAAAATATATTGAAGATGGAAAAGATTTAGAAAGATGGAAAGATAATGATAAACAATATCAGAAGAGAAAAAAAGTATTAGAAGAATTAAAAACTAAATTAGAAAGTGAACAGCCTCCCAAAAAGAAAGTAGCAAAATTAAAATGTTCTAGGGCTTTATGGAATATAGGAGATTTATTATTATATCAAATTCAAGATAAAGAATTAAAAGATAACAAATGGTATGGGAAATATGTATTATTTAGAGTAGTAAGTACAGTTCAACATAATATTGGAAGTTTACCAAGAGATAAATACTATCATGAAGATAGCGTTTTAGGAATTTATAATTGGGTAGGAAATAAAGCTATTGAAGTTGATAAAGTGAAAAATTTAAATATTATTATGACAAAAGAGCTTCTTACTAAAAGACCAATTGAAGATTTATATGCAATAGGTGATAAAAAAATAAATATGGATATAGTACTAGAGGATAAAAACTATAAATCTAATTATGATAAAGTGGTAAGCGTGATTGGATTAAGTATAATCCATAGTAAAAATATAGATTATGGTATTATTGGCTCATTAAAAGAGGCTGAAGAAAATGGAACGTTGATAGACGAAACAAAATAATAGAAAAAAGAAATTCAATAACTAAAGTATTTCCTTTTCTATGCAGTAATTATAATTATTTGAAATAATACAATTTATGTTGATAATATTTATCATTTTGTTATCTACTACCTCAGAACAACACAGGAAGCAAAAGAAAAAATATTAGCTATATACAAAGCAAATATAAATTATATTTATGATGAGTTAAGTAAAACAAAAAGGAATAAATGTGTTATACTATATACATGATGATAATAATAAACTAATAGGATTTAGATATAATGGAGAGACTTATTATTACAAGAAAAATATACAGGAAGATATCATAGGAATATTAGATAGTGATTATAATGTAATTGTAAATTATCAGTATGATGCTTGGGGTAGAATACTTTCTATTACAGATAATAATGGTAATGAAATAACAAATACTAACCATATAGCATATATCAATCCATTTAGATATAGAAGTTATTACTATGATAATGAAACTAAACTTTATTACTTAAATACAAGATATTATAATCCTAATTGGGGTAGATTTTTAAATACTGATAAAACATTAGGAGACCTTAGAGAACTTTTTTATAATTTATATGCTTATTGTAGTAATGTACCAACAAGTACGATAGATGAAAATGGTAACATTGGACTTTTACTTGGGTGTATAATTATAGGAGGAGCAGTTAAATCAAAAGATGAAAAAGGAAAAGCAGAACCAGAAGCTGTATTAGGATATGGGGCAGTAGGCGCTTTGATTGGTATAAAAGTATGAAATGATAATCAAACAGCAGACGACCCCGGCAAAAGATTTGTTGGAAAGTTAGGAGTGATTAAAAATGCGGGAATTGTTTAAGAACTTACTGCTAGTATCATTTGGAACGGGTATCGCGTGGTTCTGATGTGTATTTTGAGTGTCGGCAAAGTAGCTGACAGATACATGGAAGAAATCAAAGAAAGAGAAGACAATTAAATGAATTTCGGATAAAATTTATACACATGGTTTTTAAACAATGCACAGAGCTTAGTGCTACCAGTATCTACTTAGGGTTCAAGCATGAATTTTCAAAGCCATTAGCTTCTTGGTAGTTGCCCTTGTTGCTGTTGGTTTGGTATTTAATGCTGGTGGTGTGAAAGATGTGTTGCTAAAACTGTTCAATAAAATTATCGGTGTATAACTCTTAATATTGTCATAACATCTTTTAAATGATAAAATATATACTATATCAATTTATTTATTTGGAGGTATTTATGAACGAACAACAATTTCTGAAAACCATGATTGAAGTAATAAAATATGATGAAATTCAAAATAGAGATGAACTACTTGGTATTTTAAGAAATTCAACTATTACATTCGTTAAGACCTCAAATTTTACAAGTAAATCATGGCAATTCTGGGAAAATATTGATTTAAGAGTGCCTATTCCATTATTAAAATCAGCAAGAACTTTGAAAACGCAGTTGGAAAGAATAGCAAACGATATATACATTGAATCGAAGTCCTATGATTTTAACAGCCTTTATATCAAACCTAAATTGGTAGAATTAGAAAGCGATAATTACAAGGAACATGATGTTGTATTTGATGAAATTAAAGATACAATTATTCAAGGTATAAGAAATGCTAAATATATTATATGGGTGGCAGTTGCTTGGTTTACAGATAAAGAAATATTTGATGAACTTGTGTTAAAAAAAGCGGAGGGGCTCAACATAAGAATTATTACTTCTGATGAACAAAGTAATCAGTATTTAATGTCTGAACTCACAGAAACATTTGATACAGTAAAAATTCCTTTGAGTGGAACGTATCTATCCAATAGATTGCATGATAAGTTTTGCATAATTGATTTGGAATATGTAATGCACGGTTCATATAATTGGAGTAAAAATGCGAGAAGTAATGATGAAACATTAGAAGCAGCACTCGATAGAGATTTAGTAAAAAAATTTTCTGATGAATTTTTACGATTATATGTGAAACATAAAGAATAGTTTTTGAAGCAGTTAGTCTTAGGATTGACTGCTTTTCTTTTACGAATTTTCAGATTGGAGTAATGAAATGAACGATATTTTTAAGGATATACAGGAAAAAGCTGGCTGTGAAAATATTTCGACTTGCCTTCTTACAAGCGTAAGGTGCGCCATGAAATGAAACGATTGAACTTTGTCGACTATGAAGAAAAACAGTTTATAGATGATATGTTAGAAAAATAAACATTTATGATTACTAAAGTTCTTTAGTAGTTTTTTCTTTTTAATGTCTATGTTGGTATTCCTTTTATTTTTGCTACCTATTATCTCAGAACAACATAGAAAGAAAATAAAAAGTTGACATTCTATCATAAAATTTTAAATTTCTTAATACTTACCTTGAAAAAAAAATAAAAATCATTTATAATGTATTTAAGATAAGGAGCAACTAATATGAAAAGGAAAAATGGATTTACATTAGCAGAATTATTAGGAGTTATTACAATATTAGGGCTACTTGCACTTTTAATAATCCCTGCAATTGATAAAACAGTAAAAGAAAGTAATGAAACATTATATCAAGCTCAACTTCAAACAATTATAGAAGGTGCGAAAAATTGGTCAAGTGATCATATTGGAGAACTTCCAGTAGATGGAGGAAGTATTACTGTTACACTATTTGATTTAGTATCAGGAGGTTATGTTTCCAAAGACATGAAAAATCCAATAACAGATGATTACTTTCCAGATAATTTGACAATTCGTATTACAGAAAACAGTAGTAAATACAAGTATGAAATAGAAGATTAGCTTCTATTTTTTCTTAGTTTAGAGTTTGACTTATTATGTATTAAGTGTTAATATAGAAAATAAATTTAAGGGGGATTTTCTGAATATTTATATCATTTGTATAGAGAAAATTATCAATATACAACAGGCCCAACCAATGAAGATATTACAGATGAGGTAATTGCCTATAAAATAGAACATGAAATGGAATTTATTTCAAAAGAACAACTAGAAGCATTAAAAGAAAGATTTTTACTTTCTAGAAGAGAAGAAATAGAGGTTCTATATCAAAAAAAGGTGCAGAAGATGAAGAAAGAATGAATACAGAACTTACTGCAAGAAAAAATGCAAGACAATATCAACTTAAAAAATTATTTGGAAATAATGAGAAAAAATAAAATCGATTCAGTTAAATCGATTTTTTCTTATCTATCATACTTTGAATTTTACCAGTATTTTTAAAGTTTAATTTTGCGCATTCCCTTAATTTACCAAATCCATATTTTTCAGCTATTTTATATCCCATTTCATCTACTTTATCACTTGCTCCTTTTGGTAAGAATACCCCCAAAGAATCTCCTAATTTATCAAATTCTCCAATAAAAATATATCTACTAATTAAGGAAGCACAAGCAACGGATAAACATTTATCTTCTCCCTTTGTCATAAATGTAATATTACGTACTACGTTTGGGAGCCCTTTTAAATAATGAAAATAAACTCCAGGCTTTGCAAATTCATCTACAACAATATATTCAGGATTTAAATTCTTTTTTATCATTTCTCCTAATGCCTTATTATGCATAATTGCTTTAATTTTGTTCATATTAATATCATCATTATATCGTTCATTATATTCTGTATTTGATAAAACGATACTATGATAAGGAATCCTTTTGATGATTTTAGGAACAATATCCATAATTTTATCATCTGTTAATTTTTTAGAATCTTTTACCCCTAATTCTTCTAAAAAAGGAATATCTTCTTTAGAAATATAAGCAGCAGTAACAACTATTGGACCAAAATAGTCTCCAGTTCCTACTTCATCAGAACCAATAGAAGAAGCATAATAGATTTTAGGATCAACATAGATTTCTTTTTTTTCTTTCTTTTCTTTGTTATCGCTATTTGTTAGTTCTATATTTTTAAGAGGATTTAAATGTTGTTCCATTTCTTTCCACATTGCTGCATCTATATCAGCACTTACTCCTTGAAAAACAGCTTTACCAGATTCATAAAGAGTAATAACAGTATCAGCTTCATCAGCTTGAAAAACTGCATATGGAGGAGTTTTCATTCGTTTTTTATCTTCAAAATATTCTATCATTTTTGCTTTTGTATTTTCACTAACCTTTAATGTGATTGTCATTTTCCTCACCTTTCTTCTATATATAAGTATTTTATCATAAAAAATGTGAAAATACTTTCTTTTTCGACAAATTTATAATATAATTCTAATAGAAGGGAATGGTTAGTTTGAACATTATTGATATAATTATTATAGTATTTATATTGTTAGGAGCATTAGTAGGCTTCAAAAGAGGAGTTACCAAACAATTAGTTTCTTGCTTAGGACTTATTGCAGTGGTAATACTTTCTTTTCTATTAAAAAATCCAGTATCTATCTTTTTATATGAACATTTACCATTTTTTAAATTTGGAGGTTTATTAAAGGGAGTTACAGTACTAAATATTTTACTTTATGAAGTTATTGCATTCTTAGTTGTTTTTGCGATTCTCATGGTGGCGCTTAAATTATTATTACTAGCAACAACTTTATTTGAAGCAATTTTAAAGGCAACAATTGTACTTAGTATTCCATCAAAAATAATGGGAGCAATTGTAGGAATATTAGAGAACTTTATTATTACTTTTATTATTTTATATGTTCTTATGTTGCCAATTATCAATATTGATATTACAAAAGATTCCAATTTAGGAAACAAAATTTTAAAATCAACTCCAATTTTATCGGGAATGGTAGATAAAAGTTTTGTAGTAATTGAAGAATTTACTGATTTGAAAGAAAAATATGAAAGTGCTACTAATGCAAATGAATTTAATTTAGAAACACTTGATTTATTCTTAAAATACGATATTATTACAATTAATTCTGTTGATCGATTAGTTGAGAAAAATAAATTAGTGATTGATAATATTGATATTGTACTTAAAAAATATAGAATGGAGGAGAAATAATGGAAATTATTCATGGAACAGAAACAGATTTTAATACGCATATAAATGATTCTTTGGTGCTTGTTGATTTTTTTGCCACATGGTGTGGACCTTGTAAAATGTTAGGACCAATACTTGAAGAAATAGCCAATGATAGAGTAGATGTTAAAATTGTGAAAATAGATACAGATGAATGTCCAAATTTATCAAAAGAATATGGAATTATGAGTGTTCCAACATTAATGCTATTTAAAAATGGAGAAGTAGTTAGTACTAATCATGGATTTATGCCAAAAGAAAAGCTAACCAAATGGTTAGAAGAAAATAAATAATGAAAAAAGTCTATACATTGTTATAGATTTTTTTGTACGAAAATGTGATTTTGTAAATAAAAATGAATCTCCATTAAAAGCATTTATAAATTCGGATAAATTTAAAATATCTTTGAATGATTCAGAACTTCTTAGTGGTTTATCAAATATCGGTTATAGTGAAATTCTTTTTGGTAAAAATGATATGTATAAAAGAGTTCTAACAGAAAACTATATTGCATGTCAGTTATATCCATATTCAAAAGAATTACATTTTTATATGTTTGACAAGTATGACGCCGATTTTTTGATTAAAGAGGATAGGAATATTATTCCAGTAGAAGTAAAATCAGAAAGAAGAACAAATAGTAAAAGTTTAAATGAATATATTAAAAAATATTGTTCTATACATAGCATTAGGATATCTTCTAACAATTTTGGATATAAAAATAATATAAGATCAGTTTTCTTATAGGCAGTTTTTAATTTAATAAATAGAAAAAATATTTATTAAAAATGAACAATGAAACAGAATTTTATTTCTGATTTTTTATGTTTTGCTATTGACCAAAAGAAGTGATACTCGTATAATGAATTAAGAAAGAAATGGGCATAATAAATAGTAGAAAATGGTAGTGAAGTTATGGAAGAATATAAAGAAATAGAAAAAAGTATTATTAAAAAATATCGTAAGAAAATATGGGGAAGATTTGTAAGAGCTGTTACAGACTACGAACTTATTAAAGAACATGATAGGATTGCAGTTTGTATTTCGGGTGGAAAAGATTCTTTTTTGCTTGCAAAATGCATGCAGGAAATCAAAAAACATGGAAAGATAGATTTTGATTTAGAATTTTTAGTAATGGATCCTGGATATAATCCTAAAAATAGAGAACTCATTATTTTTAATTCGAAACGATTAAATATTCCAATTACCATTTTTAATAGTGATATATTTGAATCTGTATCAAATATTACTGAAGGGAATCCTTGTTATTTGTGTGCAAGAATGAGAAGAGGATTTTTATATAGTAAAGCAAAAGAGCTAGGATGTAACAAAATCGCACTAGGTCATCATTTTGATGATGTCATTGAAACTGTTTTGTTATCCATGTTTTATGGTGGAGAAATTAAAACAATGATGCCAAAACTTCATAGTGATAATTTTGAGGGAATGGAGTTAATCAGACCACTTTATTACGTAAAAGAAAATGATATTTTATCTTGGAAAAGATGTAATAATTTAGAATTTTTAAATTGTGCTTGCAGATTTACAGAACATACAGAAACAGTGGATCCAAGTCTTTCTAAACGATTAGAAATGAAAGAACTCATTCGTGAATTTAGAAAAAAAAGTGATTATGTTGATATCAATATATTTAGAAGTATTGAAAACATCAATTTAGATGCAGTGATTGCTTATCGAAAAGATGGAGAAAAACATTCATTTTTAGATGAATATGATAAAAAGAATTAAAAGGTATGTGATGTTAGATGGAACAAAATGAAAAATGGGTATTTAGTATTTCTATTATTTTGCTCATTGTAGATTTAATTACAATTGCAATTTTGAATTTAACTCCTAAAATTACATTAAAAGAAGGAGATATCGCAATTGAATTAGGGGAAGAATATAAAGAACCTGGTTATTCAGTTTTTCAAGGATATTTTGATATTACAAATCAAGTATTTGTTACAAACAATATCAATAATCAAGAAGTTGGAAGTTATGAAGTAATATATCAAGTAAAATATTTAGGAAAAGAATATAAAAAGGTGCGTTCTGTGAAAGTAGAAGATAGAACAAAACCAGCGCTTACATTAAAAGGAAATAATCCAGTTATTCTATGTCCAAATAAAGAATATATAGAAGAAGGATATGAAAGTATTGATAATTATGATGGAGATTTAACAGAAAAAGTAAAAATAGAGAAAAAAGAAAATCTACTAATTTATTCGGTAGAAGATTCTTCTAATAATAAAGTAGAAGTAATTAGGGAGATTATCTATAACGATTCTGAAGCTCCAACAATCACATTAAATGATGGAAATGCTACTTCTTTATATGTGGGACAAAGTTATAGTGAGCCTGGATATATAGCTCTTGATACTTGTGATGGGGATATTACGTCAAATGTAAAAGTAAGTGGAGATATCAATACTAATGAAGCAGGGAGTTATACTCTTACTTATCAAATAACAGACAGTTCAGGAAATTCTGCTTTTGCAACTAGAACAGTACTTGTAACTCCAAGACCAACTAATAATAAAGTTATTTATTTAACATTTGATGATGGTCCTAGTTATAATATTACTCCTGCATTATTAGAAATTTTAAAAGAAGAGAATGTCAAAGCGACCTTTTTTGTATTAGACCATGGAGATAGCTTAGATTATTTAATCAAAAGAGCTTATGATGAAGGACATACTATCGCACTTCATGGAGCTACACATAGTTATAAACAAATTTATAGTTCTACAGATGCTTTCTTTAATGATTTAGAAATTATCCAAAATAGAGTATTTAATGTAACAGGAAAACGAGCTACCATTATTCGTTTTCCTGGTGGAAGCTCTAATACTGTTAGTAGATTTAATCCTGGCATTATGACCACTTTAGCAAAAGAAGTTAAAAATCGTGGATTTCATTATTTTGATTGGAATGTTGATAGTGAAGATGCTGGAAGTGCTAGAAATAGTAATGATGTATACCGTAATGTTGTCAATAATTTAAAATATCAACATAATGTTGTACTAATGCATGATTATAGCAATAATTATAAAACATTAAATGCGATTAGAGACATTATTCGTTATGGGAAAGAGAATGGATATACTTTTGAAGCGATTACAATGAGTACTCCTGAAGTGCATCACGGAATAGCAAATTAAAAACAAGAGTAATCTTGTTTTTTGGTTTATAAAAAACGTGTATTTTTTTCTAAAGACAAGTAAATGGAGTATTTTTGATATTGGTAGTATACTTTGAAACAAGTTTATATCTATTTTGCTTTATTGTATTCTGCAACTTTATTAGTAAGAGAATTTGAAATCATTACATCATACTACGAAAGAACATAAAAAGAACGATTAAGATAACCTAATTTTATGAAATATAATTTTAGATTTTCAAAAGTAATCCATTTATATTTATGTTTATAAAAAGATTCTTTCATTTTATTGTTCCTCTATATCATCTTCTTTAAAATCATTTTTTGTATATACTTTTCTACTAATTACATTGGTATTTTTTAGTTTAAATCTAGCATTTAAATAATCATAATAAGAACCAGGTGTAATAATTCCATTAACACATAAAATTTGCTTTCCGATAGAGCTTAACACAAAATCTACCACCATGGCACAATTTGTTTTTAAAACAAAGAATTTTTTATACTTTCCTTTAATGATTTTATAAAATTTTCCGTTTGCATATTTATAAATTTCACTAGACATATCTGGGTATTCATCATCTGGAAGAAGTCCTTTATCTGCTAGTTCTAAATCAGAATAATATGTCTCTGTATTTTCAGTTGTTAATTTTTTTAGTTGTTTTGCAACTCCTTCTATTTCTTTTTTTGTTAAACTAAGGCCAAACTCAACAATATAACGATTTTTTTTGGTAACTAAATACTTAATATAATCTTCTTTATTGGCTACCAAAATGACACCATCTCCAACTGCATTTAATAGACTTCTAGAATGCATATCATAATTTCCATAAGAATAAATGGTATCTTCAAAAGCAATTTCAACATGCCCCATTGCTGCTGTACCTGAATTTGCTAAATGAATTAAAACAAATATATCTGGTTTTTCATTTCTTTTTTGAATGGATAATTCTTCTTTTTCAGGTGTTACTTCTAAGGCTTCATTAATGAGTGAAATAAGCTTTCTTGGAATAAAAGCATTAAAAATAACAGGAAGAGGAATTTGAATTTGTTTTTTAATTCGGTTGGTTGTTCGAGTTGGTATTAAAATGGTGAAAAAGTCAGTAATTTGGGTAATTCCATAACCAAGTAAATAAATTCCTAATATGATAGATGTTACTTGAATATTTTGCGTTGCATCGAAAAATAAAGGAATTAAGAAAAAAAGTTGAAACAAAATAGAAAGTAATAGTTTTAATCTTCCTTTGATTTTATTTTTATAATATAAATAGTAGGCAATACTATTTATAATAACATGTAATAGTAAATAAATTCCAAAACAAACAGCAAAGCTATGTAAAATAAAGTGATAAAATAAACAAATGATTGTACCGATAATAAAATCTCGAATGGTAGGTAATAAAAGAGAAATTTTAATTTTTTTCTCTGTTTCTTTTTTTAGTAATATTTTAAAAAAGGAATACATACTAGAGAGAATTGTTAATATTCCAAGTAATAAAAGTAATAGTTTTAAGGTTGTTTGATTGGCGAAAAATAAACAGATTCCAAGTATAATAAATAAGATTCCACTCAATAATAAGGCTCCTGCATCCACACTTTTGGCTAACATGGTATCAACTCACTTCACTTTTATCATATAACAAATGAAAAAAATAGTCAAAGTTATTTCAATACTTTTAAATTGATATATTGTTTCAAAATACTATTTTCTTCCACTTGCATACGAACAAAAATTCGTAGTATAATATCATTGGTGAAATTTATGAATAATGAGTATAAATATCAAGAAATAACTTGTAAAAGTGCCTTAAATAGAATAGATAGTTTTTTGCCTTATCATTATGATTTAAATATTTATAGAGGCTGTGAGCATACTTGTGCTTATTGCTTTGCTAGATATTCTCATCAATACTTGGAAGATAGTGATTTCTTTCATCATATTTATGTAAAAGAAAATATTGTAGGAGAATTAGAGAAAAAGCTTTCTAGTAAAACATGGAAAAGAGATGTAATCAATTTAGGTGGAATTACAGATAGTTATCAACCTGTTGAAGCAATCTATAAAATTATGCCACAAATTCTAAAATTACTTATTAAATATAAAACCCCAGCAATTATAAGTACAAAATCAGCGCTTATTACAAGAGATATTACTTTATTGCAAGAATTAAATCAAGTGGCTGGTATTCAAATTGCTTTTACGATTACAACATTGGATAATAAACTAGCTTCTGTTTTAGAAAGTGGGGCATCACCAATAAAGATGCGTTTAAATGCTATGAAAACTTTAAAAGAAGCAGGGCTTACAGTAGGATGGCATTTAATGCCTATTATTCCCTATATAACTGCAACAAGAAGTAATTTGAAAGCCATTTTTCAAATGGCAAAAGAATGTAATGTAGATTATATGATAACAGGAATGTTAAATTTAAGGGGGAGTACAAAAGAATATTTCTTTAAATTTATAAAAAAAGAATATCCAGAATATTATAAGAAAATATGGAATTTATATAATCATAAAGAGGAAAAACAATGCTATAAAAAACAGCTTTATGAATTACTTATGGATTTAGAAAAAGAATATCATATATGTAGAGATTATCAAAAATATGTTCCAAAATCTAAAACAAATGAACAGTTACAACTTTTTTAGTTTTTTCTTTACTCATTTTATAAAAATGTGTTATAATTTGATACAACGAAAGGGGATTTTTTATGATTAAATCAAAGAAACAAGGTATTTTAATTGTCATATCAGCACCTTCTGGAGCAGGAAAGGGTACCGTTATAAAAGAGATGTGTAATCAAAATTCTAATTTATGGGTATCAGTATCTGCTACTAGTAGGCCAATGAGAACAAATGATGAAGAGGGAAAAACATATTATTTTATTACTGGAGAAGATTTTAAACAAAAAATAGAAGAGAATTATTTTTTAGAATATACAAATTATGCTGGTAATTATTATGGAACACCAAAAAAATATATTCAAGAGCATTTAGATGCTGGATATGATGTAATCTTAGAGATTGAAATAGAAGGGGCCATGAATGTCAAAAAAATAATTCCTGAAGCATTATGTGTATTTATTATGCCTCCATCACTAAAAGAATTAAAAAGACGTTTAGAAAGTAGAGGTACTGATTCAAAAACAAAAATATTAGAACGATTTAAAATTGCATATCATGAAATTAATGAAGTTACAAAATACAATTATGTTGTTATCAACGACGAAATAGAAGCGGCTGCAGATAAAGTATTATCTATTATTAAAGCTGAAAAATGTAGAGTTGATAGAATAGAAGATGTCTTTCTTCAAAATGAAGAAGAATACATGCATGAGTTATTACTAGATGATAAAGACTTTACAAATAAGTCATTAAATTTAGAATAATACTTCTAATTATAACTAAAAACTGATATAATTAAAAAGACAGGAGGCTTTCTATGGGACTATTAGAAGTAATTATATTAGGAATTGTGCAAGGAATAGCGGAATTTTTACCAATTTCTTCTTCTGCACATTTAATTATTTTTAGGGATATATTTACAATAGGTAATGGAATCGGTGAAAATGTAGCTTTATGCCTTGATATTGCTCTTCATTTAGGAACATTACTTGCTATTGGAATTTATTTCTTTAAAGATTTTATAAATATGCTTATCAAAGGATTTACAAAAGGTGTAAAAGATAAAGAAGGCAAAATATTATGGTATTTAATTATAGCTACAATTCCTGCTGGAATTGCTGGGGTCTTATTTGAAGATGCAATTGAAAATGTTGTTCGTACAAACTATATTTTAATTGCTTTTGCACTTGCAATAATGGGAATTATTATTTATTTAGCTGATAAATTTAGTAAACAAACAAAAGATATAGAACATATGACGATAAAAGATGCTTTGTTAATTGGTTGCTCTCAAGTATTTGCTTTAATTCCAGGATTTTCTAGAAGTGGTACAACGATTGCAAGCGCTAGATGTTTAAATTTAAATAGAGAAGACGCAGCTAAATTTTCCTTTTATTTATCCGCACCAGTTGTACTTGGAGCAGCAACAATTCATTTATTAAAATCTGAGACTTGGGCAATTATCGGGTCTAACGTTATGATATTTATTGTAGGAATATTAGTTGCTTTTATAGCAGGGTTATTATGTATTGAATTTTTACTAAAATATATTAAAAAACATGACTTTAAGCTATTTATGTGGTACCGAATTATTTTGGCAATTATTGTCATTTTAATGGTTATATTTTAAGAGAAGAAAATTCTCTTTTTTTAGTCCTTTTCATTATTTCGAAAAAATATGTCAGCATATAACATAATGAAAGGAGGGGAAAATATGGCTAAAGGAATTGATGTTTCAAGCTATCAAGGAACAATTGATTGGGACACTGCTAAAAATGGAATAGAGTTTGCTATTATTCGTTGTGGTTTTGGTGGAAATTTAACATCACAAGATGATATTAAATATGAAAGAAATACAACTGAATGTGAACGTTTAAATATTCCATATGGGGTATATTTATATAGTTATGCAACAACAATCGAAGAAGCTCAAAGTGAAGTAGATCATACTTTACGTCTAATTAAAAATAAAAAATTAGAGTATCCTGTATTTCTAGATGTTGAAAGTGAAGTACAATCTAAGTTAAGTAATGAAACTCTAGCAAATGTAGTTGAATATTATTGTACTAAAATGGAAGAAGCTGGATATTATGTTGGAATTTATGCCAACTTAGATTGGTTTGTTAATCGCCTTAATTCTTCTAAATTAGATCGTTTTGATCACTGGTTAGCGCAATGGGCTACTACTCCAACATATAATAAACCTTTTGGTATGTGGCAATATACATCTAAATTGACGTTAAATGGAATAGAAGGAATGGTAGATGGCGATATTTCTTATAAAGATTATCCCAAACTAATAAAAGATAATCATCTCAATCATTTAGACGATTCAGAAGAACCAATTAATCCAAATTTAAAATTTAAAGTAGGAGACAAAGTATATTTTACAGGAACATTATACCAAAATAGTTATGGAAATGGTCCAGGACAAAGTCGAAATGATATGGAAGCAACAATTACATTAGTAAATAATAGTGAAAATGCTACTAAACCATATAATCTCAATAATGGGTTAGGATGGGTTAGTGAAGCAGATTTATCACTAACTACTAATAATAATCTAAAAGTTGGAGATAATGTTCAAATTATAAGTTCTGGGCGCGCATCAAAGGATGGAAGTGGGAATACGGCTTACGGTATAGGATGGCAAAGGACTGTGTTAGATTATGACAAAAATGCATTATATCCTTACAAAATAGGAAATGATAGTGGAACTACAGGATATTACAAACGTGATGCCCTAAAGAAATTATGAAAATAATTTCTTTTTCTTTATTAAAAACTATGATATAATATTGATGTAGATAAGAGGGGATTATTTATGAATGAATTTAAGAGTATCATAAAAAAGAAAGGAATGCAAAAGACAATTATTTATTTTATTTTGATTTTTATAATGTTACTTCCTTTAATTATAATGCATAAGCAAGTAATAGGTGCTTTTCAAGGTACATGTATTGCTGATGAGTTTAGCAAGTTAGAAGTCTGTCAAAAGTCTGGACGTTATACAAAAATACAAACAGAGAATATTTATGATGTAGGTATAGATTATGTTGTAGATGGAAAGACTGTTGGAAAGTATTTAGATGTTGATTTAGGTGGTAATGTTATTTTGACCCTTGCTGATACAACCCTTGCCGATGAACTTTTAGCTAGTGAAGGATTAAGAGAAATTTCTGGTCATTTTTCATCATTTAATTCTAAAGTTTTTGGAGATGCGTTAATACAAGTTCAAGCAGCATATATAGAGCGTTTTGCTAACGAGGCACAAATTATTACAGAAGAACAAACAAAAGCAATGTTCTTTGGATATTTATTTAATCAGTATGATGGTAGGGGAATTCCATATATTATTCCTGTGATTGCAATTGGTATTGTTATTATATTACTTATATTTAAGGTAATTGAAGGAATTAAAATGATTATTAAACCTGAAAAATATATTATTTATGGGAAAAAGACATTAGAAAAAGAAGGCAATGCTGATAAAGCAGCATTAGAATATGGTCGTGGTCCATACCTATTCAAAAATAAAGATATTAGAATTACAAATAATTTTATATTTGATACTAGAGGATATAGTTTTACTTATCATAAGATTAACGAGGCTTCTTGGATGTATGAAAAAGGAATTAGAAGATATGGAATGTTTGAAACAGGAAAGAAACTTATTATAAAATTCAAAGATAAAGTTGGCTTAGCACTTCCTTTAACTTTAACAGAAAGAAAAAAAGTAATGGAAATCTTAAGAGTTAAAAATCCAAAAATTGTAAAAGAATATAGTGTTGAAAATGAGCAAAAATATAAAAAAGACCCTGCAAATATGAAATAGATTGTCATATACAATTTATTTTTTTCATTTTCTTATGTCAATAATTTTTGAATAGTTCCTATAAAAAGGAGCTATTTTAACGTATGA
>CANSDD010000030.1 GCA_947645535.1 uncultured Mycoplasmatota bacterium | reverse complement strand
ATAACAATTACTTTACATAACTGTTATTTTTTCTTTCTAGTCACAAAACTGTAACCTTTTTTTAGAAAATTTTAGTCTACTATTTGTTTTTTATTGTAAAAATGAATATTTAGTGATATGATTAAGATGTGGAGAATGAATGTTGTAGTATTTTTTTATAGTATTGCAATATTATAAAAATCTAGTTCATGGAAGCAAAAATTAGTTAGAAAGGAGGAGTATAGTATGAAAAACATTAAAGCATTAGCCCTTGCGTTTGTTGTAACTTTAGCATTGAGTAAATCTGGAGTATTAGCCTATAATACTGCCCCATGGCATATCAATAATGTAAAAGTTGGTGGAGCAGATGCTAGTGTCTATACTAGTGCAGCAAGAACTAAAGTAAAAGAGGGAACCCAGACATTAACTGATATTACTCAATCAACTAAGATGAAAACAATGCTTCAATATTATAATGAGGCATTAAATGAATGGAAAATTGGTTCAACTTACTGGGGAGAATTGACTAGTGGAAAAACTTACACTTATCCATCAGATGGAGTAACTGGTTTTTATCCTGCACTTATGTTAGGTGACTATAGAGCTAGAATAGCACAAAGTTCTTGGCATTTAACAGATGGAACTATTAGTGCAATTTATAGTGCCGGAAATGAGTAAAATATAAGGTTTATTAAGGATGGTGTTATTTGTGATTAGAAAATATAAAAATGAAATTTTTATTTTATGTTTAACTATATTATTTTTTGGCATCAATTGTTATAACTATATAAATCAATCCTTACTAGTGCCTGTATTTTCTACGAAAGGGCTTAATGCCCTTTCTTTTTGGTATTTTGTGAGAACTGCCAATATAGGCGAAATTCTTTTGTTTCTTAGCCCCATTTTAATTACAATTTTTGCTACGACTTCTTTCTATAAAGAACTTTCAAGTGGTATATATCAGAATATTATTTTAAAATCATCTTACAAAAAATATATCATAAAAAATATTGTTAAATCTTATATAAAAGCTATTTGTTATACACTATTTTCATCAATCATTATTTTCATAATTGGAAAAATTCTTTTTTCAGATAAAATTTTATATGTTGATTCTCCTTTGGAAGTATTAGGATTGCCAAATTTAGAATCACTTGGACAATATAGTTATTTACTGATTAGCATATTGTATAATTGTATATATTCTATTATTATTGTTAATATTTCATTAATCATATTTTCTAGAATTAAAAAACAACATATTGCAATTATTAGAATGTTTATTATTTTAATGTTTATCAATTATGGAATTTACTTTATATTAACTCTTATTGCTCCTTTGATAAAAAATATAGACTTGGTTTATATAGCAGAAAGTATTAACATATTTCAGGGTTATATTCCTAGTATGAACTATTTTGTTACTGCCATTTCTTTATTTATTTGGTTATTGGTATCAACAATACTATTAGTAATTGCATTTAAAAAAAGACAGAAGGTGTTTGATTTATATGAATAATGAAATTGTTAAGTATGCATTAAAAAAAATTTTGAACACAAAAACTGTCTTATTTATAAATTTATATGTGTTTTTTGGAAGTTTTGTATTTTCTAATGGAAATGTAGGACAGAACTATTTTTATATATTTACAAAGTGTTTAACAAGCCAAAATTTTTTTCTAATTTTTGTATTTCCACCATTGTTATTATTGATTATACGATGCTTTAATTTCTTTTATACAAATAATTTTTTGATTTTAAGAAGTGGTAGTAAGAAAGAATTGGGAACATATTTGTTGGCAACCTCAATTGCAATTGTTATTTACTATTTTATTAGTTCCTTACTTTGTATAGGAATATCTGCTAATATAGTTGAACATACTGAAGATATGAAAAATCAGTTGGGATATTTAGCAAATGATGGAATAGTGTCATTTGTTTATGTAATAAAATATTTTTTGTATCTATTACTAGTGGTTATGTTATCATTACTGTTAATTATGAAATTAAAAAATACAAAAATGGTTTTATGTATCATGCTCATTATTATTTTATATCTTAGTTTAGGAAGTTCTGTAATTTTTGGAAATACAGTGCTTAATATAAGTAGATATATAAATCAATTGGGATTTACTAAATCAATTGGTAAGGATATTATAGAATCAATTATTTTCTATATAATTATATATTTTCTTTTACTTTTAAATTTTTTTCAAATTAGTAAAAAAATGAAAATTATTTCTGGATTAGATGATATTTAAAGAGGTGATTTATGATGATAAAAATAGAACATGTCACAAAAAAATTTAAAAATAATATTGTATTAAATAATGTTTCACTGGAATTTCAGAAAGGAAAAATTTATGGAATTATAGGAAGAAATGCTTCTGGAAAGAGTGTACTTTTTAAAACTATATGTGGTTTTTTAGAACCAGATAGTGGATATGTAGAAGTAAATGGAATAAATATTTATGATGATAGGTGTTTTCCTAAAAATATCTCCGCACTAATAGAAAAACCTAAATTTATGGATGATTTATCAGGAATCGAAAATTTAGTTTTACTTTCTAAAATAAAAAATAAAATAACTAAAGATGATATATTAGAAATTTTAAGGAAAGTTTCTATTTCTGAATCAGATCAGACAAAACTAGTTAAAAATTATTCAGTTGGAACAAAACAAAAATTAGGGATTGCTCAGGTTTTGATGGAAGATGATGATATTTTAATTTTTGATGAACCATTTAATGGATTGGATGATAGCTCTGTCAAAAATATTAGAGAACTTATATTAAATGAAAAGAAGAAAGGAAAGTTAATTTTATTAGCTTCTCATATAAAAGAAGATATTGATTTATTGTGTGATATTGTGTATCGTGTTGATTGTGGAAAGGTAACAAAATATGAAAAAAGTAAGTAAAAAAATTGCAATGTTATTTTTGTTAACATTTTATGTTGTATTTTTTAGTACAGGTTGTTTGGATAAGAAGATAAATAAAACCGATTATAAATTAGATGAGGTATTGAAAGGATATAATTGGGAGAAAAAAGGAAATTATTATACAAAAACCATTATGTCAGGTGATAAATATACTTACTATTTTGATGACAAAGATTATCAAAATAATTACTTTAGTATCGTAACTAATAATGAAGAAATACAATATTATTATGCTAATAACAAATTAAAAAGTAATAATTGTGAAATTGATTTTAATGATTTAGAAAAAAATGATAATGGTTGTAGTGAAGAAACAATTTCGAATTATAAAAAACTTATTTTTTCGTTTGACGTAATGAATGAAGAACTAAGAATTACAAAAGAAGATTTATATATAGTAGAATCAGAAATAAAAAATAAAATTATTCATGTAGAGGAAAACTAATGTAAGATAATTATATCTTGCATTTTTTACTTATTTTTTACTTTTTTTGTAAAAAATGCAATTTTAGATTGACAAATAGCAAAGTTTTATATATTATATTGATAATTTAAAGAGGTGAATATTATGTTGCAAACTCCAACTATGAATTTAAATTTAATGAGGACATTTGTTATTGTTGGTCAATCAAGAGATATAAAAACAGCAGCAGAAAAGTTGAAAATGGATCAAAGTAATGTATCGAGAAATATAAAAAGTTTAGAAGAAATTATGAATACCAAATTGATAATAAGGAATCACAAAAGTTATATTGAATTAACTGAAAGTGGAAAAGTATTATTTGCATATTATGAAAAAGCATATAATTTGCTTTTTCTTGCAGAAAAAACACATTTGCAGAACCATTCTCTTGATTGTGCCAAAATAACTATAGGAACTTCTTTCAATTGTGATTCTGAGTTGTTTATTTCAAAAATTGATGGTTTTAAAAAGAAATATCCTAATATTGTCATTAAGACAATTCATTTATCGACGAGAGATTTATTTGATAGACTTTCACAATATTATGTTGATTTTATTTTAAGTGAAAAAATTGATAATATTAAAAA
This sequence comes from uncultured Mycoplasmatota bacterium, assembly GCA_947645535.1. Classification (GTDB taxonomy): domain Bacteria; phylum Bacillota_I; class Bacilli_A; order RF39; family UBA660; genus MGBC102946. The sequence continues at coordinate 12,334 of CANSDD010000030.1, read as the reverse complement.
AAGCAGTGAAATAAAGTCTATAGACCTTTTTGAAGAACAATATTGTATTGCTTATTCTTCAAATTATTATAATCTTTCGTTGACGGATATAAAACAGTTAAATAGTATTCCATTATTAGTTCCAACAACGAATAAAAAAGTAAGAATTTTATTTGATGAGCAATTAGAGTCGCTGGGAATAGCAGAAAATGTTTCAATAGAATCAGATGATGAAAATGAACTAAAAATGTATGCCAATTTAGGATTAGGATTTGCACTATTACCAAAAAGAGTTGTAAAGAATAGCGACTTAGCATATTTAGATTTAGATATTCATGTAACAATTGCAATCTCTTATGTCGGAGAAAATTTAACACCTTCAAATACAGAGTTTTTAAAAATCTGGAAATAAATTTCAGATTTTTTTTGGTAAAAAATGCAAATACATTTGTATATTTGATAATAAAAAAAGTTGTGATTGTATGTTATTATAGAAAATAAAAAAAGGAGGAAAATTTTCTATGGCAGTAGTAGAAATGCATTCTAGTTGGTTAGCAATCAATTCTATTGTAGGCTGTCCAAATGGTTGTGAGTATTGCTTATTACAAGCAACAGGAGATAATAAACATATTCCAAGGTATATTGTAACGCCTAAAGAAGCGGTAGAGCAATTATTGAATTATAAATATTATGATGAATCAATACCTATTTGTCTACTACCTAATACAGACGTTTTTGTAAATTTATCCAATATTAGTTATTTGCTTGAACTTTTTGATGAGATTGAAAGGCATAATATTAAAAATGAACTAATTATTATTACAAAATGTGCAATTCCAAATATTGTAATTAAAAGAGTATTAGATTTGAAAAAAAATGGTATTAACGTTATTTTTTACATTAGTTTTTCTGGTCTTGGAAAGGAATACGAACCTAGTATATCAGAAGAACAGCTATTAGATAATTTTAGAAAATTAACAGAGAATGGAATTGACGTAATTCATTATTTTAGACCTTTTACACCAGATAATTCAAAGAAAGAACAAATTACTAAAATATTAGATGAAGTCAGTTTATATACTGATGTATCAGTAATTACTGGACTTGCTCTCATTGAAACTTTTATAGATAAAATTGATTTTTGGGAAGCGATTAAGAAGAATAGAGAAAAATGTTTGAAAGCAAATAGTGTTTGGCCTGAAAGTGCTTGGAATTATTTTGATAGTTCTTATTCACATAAACAACAAGTGTTTCAAACGAATACTTGTGGACTTAACGCAAAGTTGCGTCGTTCTTCTCCTCAATATTATGGAACTTATGAATGTTTAAATTATAATCATTGTAGTCCTGAGCAGAGAGAAATTTGTAGGAGAAATCATCAAAATATAAACCAAAAGGATGTGATTTCTCAGTGTTCTAAATTGTTGGAAAAATTGGGGTTTGATATTTCGAATGTAGAATTCATTTTTGATAAATATGGAAGTTTGCAATTGAAAAATATTGATTTGCAAATATGTGATGCTTCTTATTTATCCTATATTTTAAAAGTTAAAGTTTATGTAGAAACTAACAATATTAGTACAAATACTTATAATTCTACCCTAAATGGGGCAAAACCTTTAATATTAGGAGGAAAGTAATAAATGGAAAAGGAAATCGAATTTTTAAATAATTATTATCAAAAAGCTGTTCAGTTAAGTAAAGATTTTAGTATTACTAGAAATTATGAATGGACTCCATTACTAATTCTTAATGAATTAAGTGTCCAAGTTGGACATATTTATAATATCATTTATCAAAGTGAAGCTGTTAATGAATCTAATAGAGTATTCTCTAATTTAGGTGATGAACTTTCAGATATATTTTTGCAACTTATTACTTTGGCTGATAGTATGAATGTTGATATGTATAAAATTAAGGAATTAAATTGTTTGAAAGAAGATAATTGGTTTGCCTTTCCAATACTATTTGGGCAACTTAATGAGGCAATAATGGAAAAGTATGGTTATAGATTTAATAAACCTAGAAAAGGTTTTTCTACAATAGATGATTTTATTGAAAATAGAATATTAAGATTATTTGATATAACATATCAAATTGCAGAAAAATATAATTTGGAAATTGAAAGAGAATTCTTTCTCATGCTAAATGATGCTTATACTTTTTTAGAAAACTTTAAAGTTTAAGAAGTGTAGAGAAGAATTGATATCTTACAATGAATACATACTAAAAGAGAGTGAAAAAACGAAACGTTTGATATTTTAGGAATATCAATGATCAATTTAAGAAAATAGGAGGTACAATATGAAACTTAATAAGGAATTAACAAAAAAGTTTAATAAAATTAGTAAAGTGGTTCAACTTGATAAATTTTTGCACAGTGAACAATATTATTTTGACAATGGACAAGTAGAGGAAATGGTTGATATTAGAAAAGAGAATATGAAATATACGGTGATAAAATTAAATACAGATATAGAAAATGAACATTATTTGGTATTTATGATTATTCATGCAAATGATAGGGCAGTGACACATCAATTAAAGAAATCATTTCATCATGCAATTACAACAAATGATTATTTTAAATCTCTTTGTACTTATATAGAAAATAATTCAAATAGCGAAATCATTGATAGGTGTTATCATGAACTTTCTGAATTTTCAAAGAAAAGTTTTATAATTAAATTATTGGGAGTTTAAAATTTTAGGAATTATCACAGATTTTTAACATATAAATTTCAGGTATTGGGAAGATTTTTATACATTCCTTATGCTGGATGGGTATGATAAAATTGGTATAGTTGAGAAAAAACTCTAAGAAAAGGGTTTTCTCAATTTGCTGTAATAACTTTTGTGCAAAAAAGCCAATAAAAATGCGAAAATGCAATAAAAAGTATTGACATTTTATATTTTTTAGGTAAAATAATCAACAATGAACAAAGGGGAGTTCTTATTTTATAAGAATTGGTAGTTTGTTAAATGGGGTTTTGGTACTAGAGTTATTTTGAGCAATTTAATATTTGTGACTAATTAGAGGGATACCAAAATTTCAGTATTCTCTCTTTTTGGTTTAAAGAAACAGGGGGTATGTTTATGAGAGCATTGCTGAACGAAAACTCTGTCGAAAAATTTAATGCAAAGAAATTGTATAAAAAAATAATTGATTTATTTGATGAATATAATATAAATCAACTTACTATACAACAAATTGCAGAAGAATCTTTAGTTCGAAATCAGGGGGTTCGAGAAGAACATTTTCAGCAAACTAAAAGTGATTCAACTTGGAAAGCTGTAGTGAAAGGTGACAAAAATTTTGATTATGTATTTAATTTTGAAAATAAAATTAAATATCTTAAAACACAATTTACTGATGATGAGGCGATTATATTTCATTATTCTATCGAAGAAAGAGAATTGGATAAAGAAATCATGGATCGCATTTGCAAGTCTGAACACAAGTATTATCAGATTAAAAAAAGTTGCTATTTAAAAATAGCACTATGTTTTGGATTGATAAAACCAAAACAAGTTGTACCAATAGGAATGGTTGCTCAATATGAGTAATCTTTTTTTTGTGGTCTTTAGGTTATGAAGAGTTTATAGGGAGCTCTAAAAAAAACTAGTTGAAAGGGGTGATATTATGTATAAAATATTAAAAATTCCATGAATTATCATTTTTTTACAAAAAACACTTGCAAAATTTTGTCTTTTGAGTGATAAATAATGTAGGCAGGAAATTTGATTATAATGCCTATAATCATCATTTAAGAGTTTTAGGAATAGGAGTTGAATAATTATATGGGAAAGAGAAAAAACGTCTTAAAATGGCTTATATTAGTAGTAACTTTTGTCTTGATAGTGGTTGGACTTTATTTCTGTATATTTCAAAACAGAAAAGAGAAACAGCAAAATTATGTAAAAAGAAAGAATTTTATTCATGAGAAGATTGAACAACTTATAAATGAAATTGGAACTGATGAAAAAGAAAAAGCTTCAGAAGCAGATTCTTCTATTCCAGAGGAAAATAATGTAGATAGTAATAGTCAACAAACAATTAGTAATGAAGATCCAATGAATGAAAACCAGCAAGCAACAACTAATGAATCAACAGCAAATAATAATCAACAAACAACAACTAATGAACCAGCAATAAACAATAATCAGCAAACAACAACTAATGAACCGACAATAAACAATAATCAACAGATAACTAATAGTGAACCATCAGTAAATAAACCAACAGAGGTTTATACAGTCGATAATGACATTCCTTTAGATTCTACAATGCGAAAAGATGCAAAAACTTTGGAAGAATGTTTAACTAAAGGGAATGAAATTAAAAGTAGATATGAAAATGCAGAATGCATGAATGGTTGTAGAGTAATATGTAAAAATATCTATGGAAAATATACTGGTCAAATAATTGGTTATCAATTAGAAATTAGAATACAAGATGGAATAGGAACAAAATTAAATTTTTAAAACCAATATTTGGTTTTTTTTTAATGGGGGGATGAAATATAAAAAAGAAAATATACTTAGGACTATTTATATTAACTACAATATTTTTAACAAATTTTATAAAATTTGATACTGTTCATGCACTTATTGATCAATTTTATGAAGATAATACGATTGGTGATTTGTGGATAATAAGAGAAGAGCCAAATGGAATAACGCATTGGGAAAAGGCAAGAACAATTAGAAGAAGAAGTGATAATATGTTTGCATATTGTGTAGAGCCATTTGAAGCTTTATTAGAGAATACAGATATGAGCGGTAGTGCATTAAATATTAGTGAAGAAATTTGGCAAAGAGTAGAATTGTTGTCATATTATGGATATATGTATGGTGATCATACAGATATAAAATGGTACAGTATCACACAAATGATGATATGGAAAACTGTCAATCCGTCAGCAAAGTTCTATTATACACATGGTGCTAATGGTACAAAATGGGAGGATAGATTTGCCTCTGAAATGAATGAAATAGAACAGTTAATTAGCGAACATTACTTATCTCCAAATTTTAATGGTAATAAATTTCAGGCAATAATTGGGCAAGAATTACGATTAACAGATACTAATAATGTGTTAAAAAATTATAAAGTTTTAAACAACAATAATATTTCAACTAGAAAAGAGGGAAATCAGTTAGTAATTACGCCTCATACAGTAGGAGAGGTTAGAGTAATTTTAGAAAATAAAGATGAATTATTATCAACTCCAGCAATACTTTATCAGTCGCCAAGTGGACAAGATGTGATGATTCGTGGAAGTTATGACCCACTTGATTATCCTATTACATTAAATGTACTAGGTGGAAGAGTTACAATACATAAGCAAGATAAAGATACATTAAGATTTGAAGGGCAAGGAGATGCAATTTTATCAGAAGCTGTCTATGGAGTATATAAAGAAGATGGCTCTTATGTTACAGAAATTATAACCGATAGAAATGGATATGCTAAGAGTAATTATCTTCCGTCTTTAGGAAGATTTTTTGTTCAAGAGAAAACTGCAAGTATAGGCTATGAACTTGATAAGACAAAATATTATTTTGAATTAAATGCAAATAATTTAGAACCAGAGTTAACTGTTCAAGAAAAAGTTATCGAAAGAGAGTTTACATTTTTTAAAGTATATGCACAAGATAGTACAGGCTTTTTAACTGGAGAACCAAATATAACTTTTGATATTTATTTAAAGTCTAAAAAAGAAAAATATGCAAGTTTTACAACAAATAAAGATGGATATGCTACTGTGAAATTACCTTATGGAGTTTATGTTGTAAGTCAGGTTAATTCTACTGAGAATTATGAAAAAATGGAAGATTTCGAAATAGAAGTGAATGATAAACTCCCACAAGTATCCTATAAACTTCTTTCAAATGCAGGCATAAAAGCTAAATTGAAAGTCGTTAAAGTTGATGAGGAAACAGATATGGTGATTCCTGTTGGCAAGATTAAATTTAAAATTAGAAATTTGGATACTAATGAGTATGTATGCCAAACAATCACTTATCCAAATGTTACTCAAATTTGTGATTATGAGACAACTGAAGATGGAATTTTATATACGCCATTTCCACTGTTATCTGGAAATTATGAATTAGAAGAACTAGACCAACCGTTGAACGGCTACTTATGGAATACTGAACCATTAAAATTTATAATTGGGGATAATTCACCAATTATAAATGATGAAATATTGGGACCTGTTATGGAGGTAAGATTTCCGAATAAGCAAGTTAAGGGGAAAATTGAAATTCATAAAAAAGGTGAAAAAGTCGAAATTAAAGATGGTAATTATGAATATATAGATATGAATTTAAGTAATGTTAAGTTTGAAATTAGAGCCAAAGAAGATATTGTTGTCAATAATTATAAGTATTATAGTAAGGGCGAACTGGTTGCCACTTTAATAACTGAAGATGGATATGCGTATATAGATAATCTAGCATTAGGAATATACACAGTTCAAGAGATTTCTACTACTTTTAATCATATACTTGATGATAAAATTTATGAAGTAAATTTATTGTATCAAGATCAATATACGCAGACAATTACTAAAGATATTGAAATAAAGAATTATTTGCCAAAAGGAACATTGGAATTTACTAAAACTGATTTAGCTTCCAGCAAGCCTATTCCTGATACAAAAATAGAAATTTTTACAGAACAAGGTGAAAAAATATTTAGTGGAATTACAGATCAAGAGGGGAAAATCATTATTGATAATTTATGGACTGGAAAATTTTATATTGTAGAAACGGAACCAGCCACTGGCTATAGATTAAGTGATGAGATTGTTTATTTTGAGATAACTGAAAATGGAGAAGTGGTAAAAGCGAATATGGTAAATGAAAAAATTACTGGGAAATTAAAGTTTACTAAATTGGATGAAAATGGTAATCCAATTGCAGGTGTATCCATTCATATATTTAAAAACGATGGCACTTTAGTTGGTACTTATATCACAAATTCTGAAGGACTAGTTATTATTGAAGCCTTAGAATATGGCAATTATTCGATTAAAGAAATTGCAACAGTTGATGGTTACGAATTAAGTGATGAAACAATTTTATTTTCTATTACAGAAGATAATAAAGAGGTAAATGTTTCTATGGTAAATAAAAAATTGCCATATACAAATATGAATGATAATTTAAATTATGTTGCTATATCCTTAATTGGAATTGGCTTTATTTTCTTTATTATCATTAGATTATGTAGTAAAAAAAGAAAATAGTGATAATTTAATAAGTTAAGCTTTATCATATAAAAATGAGGAAAATTTTTATGTTCAAAGTGTATCGCTTTAGATAGTTATATGTAAAGCTTTTTATTTTTTTAAAGGGGGTTATGATATGGAAAAAAAATATAAACATAATAGTGTAGAAATGACAGGAAATATTTCATCTATTGGTGAAATTAAAACTAAATCAAATGGGAATGAATTTATGTATATTAACATTGCACAAAATTCAAAGGATGGAAAGTCTAGTTTCTATCCTATTTATTTAGATGGTATAATACTTGAAAAATTCAAAAAAAATGGATATAAAATAGGTGATCGTATTACAGCTGTTGGTAAATTAGAATCTTATCAAAAGGACAGCAAACAGACTTTACAAATTAGACCATTTGAGGTAGAAAAGGTTGAATATGAAAAAACAAAAGATAATTCTCAAACTGTTAAAAATGAATCTACTAAAGAAGTTGATATGTAATATATGAGATACTTTATTACTGAATATAAAACGCAAGAGGCTAAAAATAATTTACATTCTTTAGGATTATTTTGTTATTCTTTAAGAAGTTCTGAAAATAATTGGAGTGAGATAGCTACAATCGAAGAACACGTTCTTATCAATCGTTATGGTAGCATTATTACAGATGAAGAAATTAAACTTGGTACACATTATCCAGATAATTTTTTAGATTTTTTAGAATTTTCTTCGCATAATACAAAAGTAAATTCGTTATGTGATTTAAAAAATGAATTAGAGGATTATGGTATATTGGATTTATCAGAAAAAGAAGCTATTGATACTGAATATAATAAGTTGTTTTCAATATCAAAAGATTTTAACGAATCTGCGGAAAAAACTTCTCAAGAAAAATTTAGTTCTATTATGGAATATTATAATTCTTTGGATGATATTCAACTTATAGATAATAGTGGACATATTTATCAAATAATTCATATTATTAAGGAGAATTCTATTGGTTAATATTAGTAAAGGACAGTATTTTAAAACTCAAAATGATAAAAATTATATATTTTTAAGTTATAAAAACCCTAATATAATTTATTGTGTAGATGAGGATTTTGAAAATACTGGTGAGATACTATTATTTAGTGCTGATTTTATTAAAAGTTCATTAAATGAGTTTAATCAAAAAGTTCAGCAAATGAATTGGTATTATGAATGTAATGAGGAATTTGAAAATGCAGATTTGAAAAGTAAATTAGATACTCTTTTAACTAATATGTCAAATGACTTTAAACATTGGGAAAGAGAGGTTAGTTTCTTGAATTTAAATATAAGAATTAAAAAAATAAGTGATTTAGTTAAAGGAAGAGCATTCTTTTCCAATCAAAGCCAATATTATGAAGTGGCTGGTTTTTTAGTAGAAACAGAAACGTATGAGAAAAATAAAAAGGTAGAGGAAAGCAAAGGTTTATTTTCTATCTATCATTCAAAGTGTGATAATTTAGCACCAATGACTTTTTTTTATTCTGATATTAAGGATAAAACAAAATTTTACAATAAAGGTTCTAATGATTATTGTATTGTTGAGGAAATATTAACAAAGGAAAATGATATTTCAAAGTTTATTAAAGAGCATAATTATAATGTTCCAAAATTAGAAAATAAATATGATATAGGAATGATTATGTGAATAATCATTCTTTATAAGTAAAAAGGGGGTTTTGAAAAGTGAGCAATGGTATTCAAAAATTAGAAGGTGGAAGCTATACAATAGACTCCATTTTAAAAGTTATAAGTACCTTTACTGGTTGGGTACTAAAAGTAGGAATAGCACTAGCAGGCGTTTCTTTACTTATTGGATTTGTTATGTATGCAGTAGTTGATGTGGATCAAAAGCCACGTATTAAGCAAAGAATCATTCAAACACTACTTGGAATTGCTGGAATTATATTAGCTTTATCTTTAGTAAATATCATTATTGATTTATTCGCATAGGAGTTTTTGATGATTTTAAAAGCATTAGATTTACTTCGTGAACTTGGCTGGGGTATTATCAGCTTAATATACAATTTTATAGATGCAATTTATAGTATTATTAGTAAAATAAATGAATTAGATATTGTGGGAACAATGGCTGAGAATAAAACGTTTTCGAGTTTTTATTCATCAGTAGTGGTTATTTCTTTAACTATTTTTGGATTATTTGTAACGTGGCAATTTGCTAAAAAGATTATAGAACCTGATGAGGGGCCTAGTGTAAATCAAATAGTAACAGAAGTTTTTAAATGTGGAGCATTGATTTTAGTTTCTACATTTTTATTTGTGCAAATTTCCACGTTTTCTATTCAGTTGTCTGGATATACTGGTTCTATACTTACAAACGGAAACAATACAACTCTTGGAACTGAATTATTATCTAATTATGTTGATTATGCTGATGATTATAAATCAAGTGATAAATTTGAAAATGATGATTTTAAAAGTCAAATTAAAAATGGTACTTTTAGTTCCCAGCAACATTATAATGATAAATATACTATAAAGGAACGTTTTATTCGTTCTGATGAGCGAGATTATAAATATAAAATTCAATGGATTGTTGCAGTATTATGTGGTGGCTTCTTTTTATATGCTTTAGTATTTTCAGCAATTATGCTTGCTAGACGTCAAGTAGAATTTTTATTTCTATTTTTGATTTCTCCAATTATTTATGCGACAAGCGTATGTAATAAACAACGTAGGAGTGCTTTAGTGGAACAATTAGTATCGCTAACGTTACAATCAGCAGTTGTAGTTTTAATTATTAACATTACAGCCTTATTAGCAGTTCAAATAAATGCGACTTCTTTCTTTAGTAATTATTTTCAAAACATGGCAACTAAATCATTATTGTATTTAGGTTGTGCAACATTCTTACTAACTGGAAGTCAAACGATCAATCGGTTTATCGGTTCTAACGTTAGTGCTAACTCTGGTAGAGAACAACTTATGTCGCTTATGGGATTTGGAAAACTTGCAAGCGGTGCTGGTAAAATGGTTGGTGCAAAAGCATTAGGTGCTGGAGTCATTAGTGCAGGAGCAACGCTTAAAGGTGGAAACTATCTCGCTAAAAAAACTGGTATTGCTGGTAAAGTTGGAAATAAAGCTAATAATATATTACAGCGTGCTGGAATGGGTATGGCTACTTTTGGAAGTTCCTTTGCTAGTCCTGTACTACCAGATGGTTCTACTATGTCTAGTAGTAATCCATTTACAAGAGCAGTACAGGGTGTTGGAAATTCCATTCGTTCACATGGTCTTAACATGGCAACATCGGCTGATAAAAGAAATTCTACATATCAGGGCATTGGTTTAAATAAGAAAATTGCTTCTGGCACGAGTTCTATGATGAGAATGGGGCTTAATATGGTGAACCCATTAAATAGAATGCCTATTCCTAGACATACTGGTACAAATCCATATTTGCATAAAAAGGAAAAAATTTAAGGGGTTGGTTTTATGTATATAACAGTCGCTAGTGTTAAAAGAAATTTAGGCTTTAAGGGATTAGAAATAACAGATTTACTTATTTCTTTTCCTTTTATTGTTCTTTTTTTAATTATTTTTTGTGGCACTAGTTATAAATTAGTTGGTTTATCTATTTTAATAATTGGAATTTTTGCACTTGTTCCAGTTAAGGTAAGTCAAAAAAACCGTATGTATAAAGTGCTAATATTATTAGGTAGATTTCTTTTTTCTATAAAGGAATTTACTTATTACAATAATCAAAATTTAGGGGGGTTGAAGTTATTTGAAAAAATTAAAAACAAAGAAAGAAAAGGAGAAAAAATTACTTTTAAAAGTAAAAAATAAATTATATAAAAAGAATAAAAAGTATATAACGAAGAAACAAATGAATAAAAAAATAAAAAATTCTCAATCATTTATCAATACAGATTTTGTAAGTGACAATGGTATTATTTATTTAAAAACAGGAGAAGTTGCTAAAGTATTTTCGGTTCAAGCAATAGATTTATCATTATCTAGTAATGAACAAAAAGCAACTTTTTTTTCACAATTAAAATATTTATATCAAATAAAAGATTTAGATTTAAAAATTTATAAACTTGATGAGCAAATAAATTTAAATTCAAATAAGGATTATATCAATGAAATGTTAGAAAAATATAAGGATGACGAAAAACGTTCTTTATTTTTGCAAGAACGGTATGAATTATTAGAAAAATTAGAAAAAGACGAATTTACTGTTTCTAATAGTTATTTTTTTGTTCTTATTGCAAAAGATGAAAGTATTCTAAAAAAACAAATGGAGGAAGTTAATAGAATTTGTTTTAATATTGTTCCTAGATTAAATTTAGATGAGCTAGACAATAAATATGAAATATATAAATTTTTAATCAATTTATATTTTGGAAATGCTGATTTAGAACAACTATTATGGTGTGATTTGGTAGAACTTATTGCACCACTAAATATATCCGAAAAAAGTAATTATTTGAAAGTTGGAAATAACGATATCCAACTTTTATCAATAAAAAATGTTCCACCATTTTTAGAAGAATTATTTTTTGAACAAATTTTCAATACGCCTAATACACGCTGTTGTATTCATATTAAAGATACAATTGATACTGATAATTTAATTCGGGTATTAGATAGTTCTTATCAATTTTTATTATCTGACCGTATTACAACAAAAAAATTATCCGATGCAACAGAACTTGATACACAAAAAGAAAATTTTCAACTCTTAATGGATGAAATAAAAAATGGCGATGAAAAAATTAAAGAAGTTAATTTCATTATTGCGATAAGTGGTGATAGAAAAAAAAGGGAAGAATTGACACGTGAATTAAAACGTATGGCTGATTATTTTAAAATAAAATTAGATATTACAAGACTCCGACAATATGAAACTTGGCAGGCTTATGATATATCAACAAATAGTATAAGTGATTATTCAGTATATCTTCCAACATATACTTTAGCAGCAGGTTTTCCAATTACTACAACTTGCTTTAATGATGAAAGAGGCATAATGATGGGGGTTGATATTCATACAGCATTGCCTGTATTTTTTGAGTGTGTCGTGCATGGCATATATCTAGGTGGTGAAGGTCCACTACAC
>CANSDD010000029.1 GCA_947645535.1 uncultured Mycoplasmatota bacterium | reverse complement strand
TTTATCTGCATCTCTTATTATTTTAGAATGTAATAATTCCTTATCAGTCATATTTGTTTCGTCTAAAATGTATTTACTATGGTTCCCAATTGCTTTTTTAATAATTTCATCAAATTTACTTGTCTCAATAAAATTTCTTATTTCATTTTGTTCAAATAAAAGTTTAACACCTAAAGTAGCATGATCATATTTGATTATATCTTCTCTAAAAGTATTCATTTGTTTTGCTTGATCAAATCGTCCAATATCATGTAAAAGTGCAATTACCATTGCTAAATCTTTATCTTCATCACTTAATTGCGTATCTTCACAAATATATTTTGCATTATTTACTACTTGATAAGTATGTTTGACTTTATGCATAATCTTTTCATTAGACCTGTTCGGCAAGCATTGCTATGAAAATAAATAGAATTGTGATATCCGTATGATAGGTGATAATAATGATATATGCATTAATGATATTTATAGGGATAACAATCGGATTAATTATAAGCAAAATAATGGACTTAAAAAAAGCAAAAATAGATAAAGAATTTTTAGATTTAGTAGATAAAGTCGTATTTGAAGAAAAAGAGGAAAAAAAATGAATTCAAATAAGATACGAAAAAATTCTGATGATAGAAGATGATAAAGAATTTAAACTTCAAACTGGATTAAAAAGAGAAGTATTCTTTGAAATACTTGATTATTTAACGATTGAGTTTAATAAAGAATGTACAAAAGGAAGCTTTCGTGGCATTGGTGTTGGATGTAGGTTTGTATTGGCAATTACTTATTGGAGAGAATACCGTGCAATGAGACAAATGGGATTTGATTATGATGTGTCTGCATCAACAGTTTGTGAAAGTGTTAAAAGGGTTGAAGAAACTTTAAGCAAATATTCTAAATTTCAAATAGAAGATATAAAAACAGAAATAAAAAAATTAGAAGTTCAAGGAATAAAAGTAGAAAATATTATTGGAGATGTAGAAGAACAACCAATTGAAAGACTACTTGTTAATCAGGAAGATAGTTACTCTGGCAAGAAGAAGAGACATACAACTAAAAACCAAATAATCATAGCTGAAGGAACAAAAAGAATAATCAATTTTTATAATGCGAATGGAACAACGCATGATTTTAAAATGCTTAAGGATAGTGAAATTTTATCAGTATTAGAAAAAATGAAAATTGGTGGGAAATTTGATAGTGGATATCAAGGAGTACAAAAAGAAAAGTAAGCTTCATGAATTAACTGATGATGAAAAAGAGTTCAATAGAAAACTTTCGCAAAAAAGAATTAGTATTGAACACGTTAACAGAGAACTAAAAATTTTTAGAATTATGAAAGAAACTTATAGAAATCATCAAAATAGATACCAAGAAAAATTACAAATTATGTGTGGTATTTTTAATCTTAATAATTCATAAAGCTTGCCGAACAGGTCTATGTGCGACTGTGCAGGTCAAATATTTTAACAGGTGGAAATCCTGTCCAATAAGTTTCCCAAACATTGGTAACGAGTCTTGGAGCGAAGCTGGTAACAGTTAGTTTAAGCGTAGACAGTTAGGTAGTAGGGTTAGTATAGAGCACCGAAATGTTCGATAAAATTGAAAGGCAGATGTATTATAGACTACAGAATGCAATATTTTCTCGATAAAAGGGATAAGCGAGAAAACTTTCACGGTGTCAGAGACCTAATCATGCTATACAATGAATATTTGATGACCAGTGAGAACCTATATTTTCTCTTTATTCAACGAAAGGCAATAGAACTAAGTTGAATGGACAAAGAAAAGGAGTATGATAAACAAGCTCTCACGAAAGCAAGAATATCAAATGAAATATAGGTAGTCAGATGAACTCATAGTACTGTTGATACCATATCAATAAATATGGAGGAAGGAAGGGGTTCAAGTAATATAGCTCTTGTTAAAAGAAACATTAACACTATACAAGGAGGGATAAATAATGTCAACTAAAATAACAAGAATAAATCAAATAGCAAAAGAAAAACCACAAGAAGTTTTTACATCAATCTATCATTTAATCAATTATGAACTACTCAAGGAATGTTTTAAAGAACTAGATGGAAACAAAGCTACAGGTCTAGATAATGTTACAAAAGATATGTACTTTATGAATTTAGATGAAAATTTAAATAATATAGTAGAGAGACTTAAAACAAAATCTTATAGACCAAGCCCAGCCAGAAAAGTAAACATTCTGAAAGCAAACGGCAAACTACGAGGACTTGCAATATCTAATTTTGAAGACAAAATAGTACAACTAGCAGTAAAGAAACTAGTAGAGGCAATATTTGAACCAAAATTCACAAATAATATGTTTGGATTTAGACCTAATAAAAGTTGTCATGATTGCTTAAAATACTTAACTTGGTGTATTGAGAAGAGATACACAAATTATATTCTTGATGCAGATATTAAAGGATACTTTGATAATATCAATCATGATTTAATTATGAAAGCATTAGAAATGCACATCAAAGATACAAACCTATTGAGACTTATCAAAAGATTTCTAAAAGCAGGTATTATGGAAAATGGAAAGCATATTAGAAGTGAATATGGAACACCACAAGGTTCTATACTAAGCCCAGTACTTGCCAACATTGTTATGTACTATGGAATTATTCTTTATGTAGAGAAACTAAAGAAAGTATCAAGAGGATACATTGAGATAATAAACTATGCGGATGATATGGTACTGTGTTTACAATATAAAGAAGATGCCATAAAAGTATATAATTTATTAAAAGAAAGGCTTAAAAAGCTAGGACTAGAGTTTGCAGAAGAGAAAACAAGACTAATTGAATTTGGTAGATTTGCAAGTGAAAACTGCAAGAAAAATGGGAAAAGGAAACCTGACTCGTTTGATTTTTTAGGATTTACTCATTACTGTGGTACAAGCCATAAAACAGGAAGGTTTAGAGTTAAAAGAAAAACATCAAAGAAGAAGTTCAAACAGAAAATACAAGAATATAAAGTCTGGATAAAGGAAAATAGAAACAAACCTTTAAGAGAAATAATGCTAACAATGAAAAAGAAACTGATAGGGCATTTCAACTATTATGGAATCACAGATAATCAAGAATCCCTACTAAGGTTCCAATTAGAAACACGAAAACTTCTATTTAAATGGTTAAATCGTAGGAGCCAAAAGAAAAGCTACAACTGGATAGGATTTAATCAGATGTTAGAGCACTACAAACTTCCTTTACCTAAAATAAAAGTAAATGTATATGCTATTTAATAAATAACTACTATATTATAAAAAGCCGTATGCTCTAACGGGGCACGTACGGATTTGTGAGGGGCTTATATGGCAACATATAGGTCTACTCGATTTAAATCATAGAAAAAAGTTATATAAATATTTATCTATCTATTGATTTATATAAAATCAAATTTATTTACATCTATTTAAATTTAATTAAACTTTATAAATTATGGTAATACTTGGCTTTATAAGAGAAAAAGAAATATCGTAAATAATATGATTTAAATTTTTTTCATACTTAGTAGGTTGGTGGCTCGAATCCACTTGTCGCTCTATTGTAAAAGTACAAACTAGATAAGTTAATATCTAGTTTTTTCATGTGCTATTGATTGGTTTTATCTTTTGGTTTTTGCAGAAAAATGTTATAATAATATTCAGATGAACATGATAAGATTGCTCAATCAGAAAAATGAGGTGAAAAATATAAAAAACGTTTACATTCGCGAAAAAAACAAATTGTTATTATGAAAATAATGATTTTAGGAGGAGTAAATTATGGAAGAAAATCAAAAAATGAATGTTGTAGTACTTGGAATTTCAGGAGCAGGGAAAAGTACACTCATTAAATCAATTTCTGGAAATGAAATTGTAACAGGAATAGGAGAAGGGCAAACACAAAGGGTTGATGTTTATGAATCAAGTACTTGGCCAATTAGATGTATTGACACCAAAGGATTTGAGTATAGTCTTTTAGAACAATGGAAAACAATAAGACAAGTAAAAAAATACAGTAAAAAACAATTTAATGATACAGGGATTGATGTTGTTTGGTATTGTATTGAAGGGACTTCTGGTAGAGCATTTTCTCATAATATAGAATTAATGAATAAAGCAATCAAAAATTGGAAGAATATACCTGTTTTTGCGATTATTACAAAATCGTATTCAGAAAAAGATATCCCTAAAAATATAAAAGCAGTCGAAGAATCATTTTCTAAATCAAAGGGAATTAATTTGAAAGGAATTATTCCGATAATTGCAGAAGAATATATTATAAATGATGAAACTTCAGTAGCGCCATACGGTATTGAAGAATTATGTCTCAAGACAATAGACTGCTTAGATGAAGCAAAAGTAATAAATAAAAGTAATCGCGATAGAATGGTATTAGGACAAAAAAGATTTACGGCGAATACATTAGTTGCAAGTGCGAGTGCGTCAGCTGGAATAATAGGAGCAGTACCAATTGTTAATTTTTCTGATTCAGTTTTATTAACACCACTTGAAATAGGTATGGTAAAGAAGATTTTTAAGATATATGGTGTAGAAACTTCTAAAGACTTAATTGTATCTCTTGTCGGAAGTACAATGATTACAAATATCGCAAAATCAATAGTAAAACTTGTTCCATTGGCAGGTACAGTTGCTAATAGTGTTGTTGCAACAGCAATTGTCTATGCATTAGGTGAAGCAGTTATTTTAGCTTCTGAAGGAGTATACAAAGGAACTATTGATCCTACAAAGATAGAAGAATTTACTAGTTTTATTACAAATAAAGTTAAAGATAATGTCGTTATTAAAGCTACAACATCTTATTTTGAGAAAAATATGGATAAATTAAAAGATAAAAATCCAAAAGAAATATTTAAAGAAATCATGAACTCAGTTCAAGTGAAAAGTAAATAGCTTAATTGAGGTCATAAAAATAGTGAGTTTATAGATATCTATTAGCAAAAATCTAAATATGAGAAAATGTAGTTACAAAAATCAACTATATTAAATGAGGAGTGAAAAAATTGAAAAATGAATTTGTAGAAGAAGAAAAAAATAGTAACAATAGTGGCAATTTAAATGGAATAGAGAAAAATATCAATTATTTTTTGAACTAGCAACAATCATTAGGATTGTCTTGTTTATTTTAGCTGGTTTAATCTTTCTAATAGGAATATTATCACTTGATGGAACAGAAACAAAGGAATTATTTATTCTATGTTTGATTAGCTGTATTGTACTTGTATTAACAGCAATATTGACTACACCATTTTTAGAATGGAAAGCATATACTTAAAAAAATCTATATGAAATCAATAAATCAGTTAGTAAAATAAAAACATTATTAGTATATAGGGGTGATGAAGTGAAAAGAAAAAAAGCAATATTTGTAATATTATCTATTATATCAATTATTTTATTATGTAATCTTACTGATTATTTGAGAGTCAAAAGTAATAAAAAACCAATATTTGCTTTCCCAATCACTACATATAAAGATGGGGGCAGTATAGAATATTTTGGGCTAGGATATAAAGTTATAAAATGTAATACATTAAGTGGAGATAAATCTGCTCATTTTGGATTTTATAATATCAATATTGAAAAGTGTAAAAATGAATCATTTGAATTTGATGATGACAATGAATTACTTCCTATCGCTAATCGGAAATCAACAGGAACAGCAAATTATTTATTTAGTTTTAAAACTTCTTATTATGATAATGATTTAGAAATACGAAAATTATTAGATACTTTAGAATTAAACAGTTATGGGCATTATACACTTGAATATCAGTTATCAAATGGCTTTCATGAATTGATTATTCATTATTATGAAGTAGAAGGATGGGGAAATATTTTAGAACAATCTGATGTTTTGACTCAAAAATCAGCCCTTATTCTTGCTTTACTTGATAACGTGGATAAGATTACATGGAAGACTGGATTAGATAAAAGTTATAGTGTTACGATGAATGATTTAAAAGAGTATGGTGATATTAAAGAATATGGTTTATCAGAACAGAATTTTAATTTTCTTTTAAAAAAATTAGGATATGAAGAAGAACCAATCACAATGAATATTACAGCATTAACACCTAGTAGTCTTACATTAACAATCCAGAATCATACAGATAATAGTTATAGCTATGGAGCCTCTTTTGGAGTAGAAAAATATGAAAATGGAAAATGGATTTTAGTGGAAGGAATGCCTGATACATTCATTATGATTGCATATACATTAAATGCAAAGGAAACAGTAGAAAAGCAATATAGCTGGGATATCAAACTAGATTCAGGTGAATATAGAATTATAAAAAATTTTGATGAGATAATATCTAATTCTGATTTTCGTTTTGAAAAAAAATATTATGTTTCTGCTCAATTTACAATAGAATAAAATAAGGAGTAGAGAAAATGAAGAATTATCAAAAGAAAATAGAAGATAATAAAATAATATTTATAGATGCATTAAATAACAAAGAATTAATTGTTTCTCATTATGAAGAAGATTATGCATTTGATACTATATTTATTGATGAAACATATGATTTAGATTTTATTTGTTATATAGTATCTGAACTGTCAAAGACAAATGATTTAGGAGTATTATTTTCTTTATATGATTCATCTATTTTAGAAGATGTATTATATTCTCGTGGACTTAGAATATCTAATTATCAATATAGAGTAAAATATAAAAAACAAATTCTTCAAGATTGTTATGATATTTCCAATGAATTAGATGAAGAAAGCAAACAATATTATTTAGAAACAATCAATAGATTAAGTAAAATTAACCATGAATATTTTAATCCAAATATAGAAAATGAAGAATATGGCGAAAAATGGTTTTTATATGATGATTACGATTATAGAATATATCGAAAGGATGATAAAATAGATGGAATAGTAGATTATAAAATATTTGAGGATTCTAATGAATATACAACAACTAATAAGGTATTTGATACTTCCAATAAACTGTGTGTTAGATGCTTATTTGGAGAAACTGCTATTATTTTAGAAGATATTATAAAAGATTTACAAAATACATATAAAAAAGAGATTTTAATTCATATAACTTATACTGAAAAAGAATTACATTCTATAGTAAAAGCACTAGGTGGAATCTTTGATTATTGTCAATATTTCTTTATACAGAAAAAATAGGTATAATAAAAATGTAAGTTCAAAACTTACATTTTTTAACGATTATTTATTTAATCCCCATGGCATGCAAGATATAAATACACTTTGTTCTTTTGTATAAACCGATATTTTAAATGTTAAATCAGCACTACTATAAGAACCACCTTCATAATCATCATCATTTAATAACGAACGAATGTCACCCAATGGTATATCTACATTTCCATATGAAATTTGAGTAGAATTAAAATAGATACTTTTTCTGATTTAGTTGCTTCGTTTTGAATTTCTTTTTTCATGATTGATGATGAATAAAATACCTAAACTAATACTTATAATTATGATAAGTATTATTCCAATCAAAATTTTAGTTTTCTTTTATTTTTTTTCTATCACAATTATTATATCAGGTTTTAGTATATTTTATATATTCAATAATAAATTAAAGATAAGAGTTGAAATTCTTTGTGGTATAATGAATAATAGAAGCTATAAAGGAGTGATAATATATGCGAAAATTAGTAATATTAAGAGGAGCCATGGGAGTAGGAAAAAGTACTTTTATAAAGGAACATAACTTAGAACGTTTTACACTTTCATCAGATACAATTAGACTATTATTTCATGCTCCAGAATTAACCAAAGATTACTCAGAAATGATTCCTCAATATCACAATCAAAAAGCTTGGGATTTATTATATTATTTATTAGAAGAGAGAATGAAAAAAGGAGAATTTACAATTATAGATGCAGTAAATGCAGATAAAGAAACATTATCTCATTATAAATCACTTGCTCATAAATATCGCTATAGACTTTATATTGTAGATTTCTCTGATATTTCAAAAGAAGAAGCATACAAGAGAAATGAACAAAGAGAAAATTATAAAATTGTATCAAAATCAGTTATTGATAGAGCTTATAAAAAATTACAAAAAAATAAAGTATCCAACTCATTTGTGATAGTAAAACCAGAAGAATTTGATACTATTTTTAATGCAAAACCAAGAGATTTTAATCATTATAAAAATATACATATCATCGGTGATATTCACGGAGCTTTTACAGCCCTTTCTACTTATTTTAAAGAACATCCAATTAAGGAAGAAGATGCTTACATTTTTGTTGGTGATTACTTTGATAGAGGAATAGAAAATTATAAAACATATATGTATTTAACATCTTTAATGGAAAAGAAAAATATGACTTTTTTACTTGGAAATCATGAGGATAGACTGTATGGGTATGCAATAGGAGAAAATATCATATTAGATTATGATATGAAAAATACGATAGAAGAATTTGAAAAAAATAACATTAGTAAAAGTGATATTAGAGGTTTTATGAATAAATTATCTCAAATCAGCTATATTACATTTAAAGGAAAAAAATATTTGATTACTCATGGTGGACTACCTTATTTTCCGCATCTTCCATTAGATTATTATAGTACCAATTCATTTGCTTATGGAGTATTAGATTATAAAGAAAATATTGATGAAATTTATCAAGAATTTATGGAAAAAGAAAATGATAAGATTTATCAAATACATGGACATAGAAATTATTTTAATATCGATATTGATACTTATTCTTACTCTTATAACTTAGAAGGCAATATTGAACATGGAGGATATCTTAGAATATTACATTTAAATGAAGATGAAAGTATTACTTATAGTTTAATTAAAAATGATGTTTACGATGAAAATTTAATTGAAAAAACAAATGTATATCATTTAATTACCGCTTTTAAAAATAATAAATATGTTTATGAGAAGATATTGGAAAATGATATTTCTTCGTTTAATTTTACAAGAGAGGCTTTTCAAAATCATATATGGAATCATACTACAATGAAAGCAAGGGGACTATTTATTGATACCAAAGAAAATAGAATTATAGCAAGAAGTTATGATAAATTTTTTAATGTTAATGAAAGAGTAGAAGATAATTTTGAAGAGATGAAATTTCCAGTATCTTTTTATTTAAAATACAACGGCTTTTTAGGACTTCTTTCAAGCAACAAGGGAGAATTATTCTTTGCAACAAAATCAACCAATAAAGGTGAATATGTAGAATATTTTAAAAAAATTTTTTATCATATTTTTACCGAAAAACAAGTAAAAGCGATAAAAAAGAAATTAGAAGAGGATAATGTAACAATGCTTTTTGAAGTAGTTGATCCTATTCATGATCCACATATTATAAAATATGAAAAAGAAAAAATTGTTTTATTAGATATGATTTATAACTCTTTTGAATTTAAAAGAATGGAATATTCTAAGTTAGAAACATTTGCGAAAGAAAATCAAATGGAAGTCAAAAGAAAATGTTTTTCTGTCTATAGCCCTGAACAATTAAAAGAATATTATGAGCAAATAAGTGCATATGAATATAAGTTAGATCATAATTATGTAGAAGGGTTTGTAATAGAAGATGTAAGAGGATTTATGGTAAAAATAAAATCTGGATATTATAAAAAGTGGAAACAGTTACGAACAGAAATGGAAGATTCTATTCGTAAGAATAAATATTATATCAATAGTAAAGATGTACTTCGAAATGAATTTTTATCTTATTTAAAAGAGAAATATGAGAATAAAAAAGTAGATATAAAAATGCTTGATGTTATAACAGAAAGAGAAGACTTTTTGAAGAGTTAGGAAGTGAAGAAGTGTGCAATTTAAAATAAGTGAAGATTTTAATGATATTGTTATAGACAAAGATATAGATTATTATCAAAATATGACAGAAGTTCCTGATTATATTTTGAAATTTATAGAAGAAAAATGTCAAAACATCGTATTTTATAATATAAGAGAACAAAAATATTACGATGCAGAGGGATTTCATTTATTAGATGAAAATTTTACTTGTGAAAGGTGTCATAAGACATATAATAAAGAGAAATTTCAAATTGTGATTGATTATAAAGAGTTCACTTCTTTTGTTTGTTTCTTTGTTTTTGAAGTAAAAGATGGCATTCCATTTTTATATATTTTTAAAAGAAAATTTCAAAATAAAGATGATATTTATTTAAAAAGCACAGGAATTTCTGATTTATTTCAAGTTACTAAAAAAGGACTTTATCAGATTTTCACAAAAGAATACTTATCTTATGAAAGTTATAATAATTATATGAATGCAGATAGTGAAGAATTTGATTTTGAAAAGTGGGAGGCATTTGATTATTTCTCTTCTGATTACAATTTTTTAGATACAGAAAGCTTAGAAGAATTAAAAAAGACATCTGTCTATCAATATACTTATATTTGGAAGTTAAAAGACTATTTAAAAAATAAATCCATTAGTACATCAATGATTACCCATCTTCCACTTTATTATAAAGAATTTGAATATTTAATAAAACTTGGACTTTATACACTAGCTATTGATTATTCATTTTTTATAACTTATAAAAACAATTTTAAAGATACATTTGGTGTTGAAAAAAAATATTACCCACTAATGAAAGAGATGGATATTTCTATGGACGAATTAGAACTTCTTAGACTATATCCGACTATGGATAAAGAGATTATAAAAATGTTTTCTTATCATTTGAGGTATACAAAAGAAGTTTTAAAATATACTTCATTGGATAGTTTAAAAGATTATTTTAAAAAACAAAATTTAGAATCACATAATATATCAGAATATATTGATTATTTAAAAGCTTCTGAAAAATTAAAATTAGATTTAAAAGATAAAAAGATTTTATTCCCAGATAATTTTATGGAAATGCATGATAAATTATTATTAGAAATTGAATTATCTACTAGTCCAGAAAAGGATGAAAAGATTCAAACACTGGCGAAATTATTAAGAGTAAATAACTATGAAGATGAAAAATATGTTATTTTTCCAGCTAGTGATATAAAAAGTTTGTTAGAAGAAAGTAGACAAATGTCAAATTGTGTGAGAACGTATATAGATAAAATTGTAAATCAGAATTGCCAAATTTATTTTATGAGAAAAAAAGAAGAAAAAGAGAAATCATTTGTAACAATAGAGGTTGTAAATGGAAAAGTTGTTCAAGCAAGAACTAGGTTTAATGGTATTCCTGATTATGAAGTAAAACAAGTATTAAAATATTGGGAGCAAAATTTGGTTGTGATATAAAATAGAAAATAAGTGATTTAGGTTGCTTATTTTTTCATTATTTTCTATTGACTATGCATTTAAATGTGATACAATGTAATAGAAAATAGGAGGGTAATATGAAATGGTTTGAGAAAATGATTCTTGTAATGGGAATGCTAATAGGGATCATTACAAGTAATTTTTATAATGATAAGGAAGTAGCAAAGAAAGAAGAATTTAAAGTAAAAGAAAAGGTTATTTTAGAAACAGGTAGTAAGAAACCAAGTTTAGAAGATTTTACTGAGACATGGGGAGAGATAGGAACAAATATAGAGATAAGTTATCAAAATCAAAATGATAATAATGAATTACAAGTGCTTATAATTTATAAAAATATAAACGGAGAAGAAGTATCTTATGAAGATGCAATACAAGATGATATATTAAAAGAGGGCTATCAACAAGAAAATATTTTAATAGGAACAGGAGTTTATACTGTTTCTATTAAGGATGAGATAAAAGAATATAAAAGTCTACTTGTTATAGAAGATACAATCGCACCTTTACTTGAAGGAAGAGATGTCATAATAGAAGAGGGAGAAGTTATCACACCTAATTTATTTGTATCTTCATGTACTGATAACTCTCGTGAAGAATGTAAATATTATTTTGTAGATAAAGAAGGAAAAGAAATTGAAAAGATGGATGTAAATATTGGAGAACAAGAGATTTATATTATTGCCAAAGATTCTTCTAGTAATCAATCAGAAATTGTAACAGTAAAATTGAATGTAAATAAAAAAGAAATTGTTTCTGAAATAAATAATGAAATGATAAATAATACTTTGTCATCAAAGCAAAATGAATATTCACAAAATAAAATAAATCAAAAGGAGGGATTTTATTACAATGATAAAGTAGAAGATTTTAAGGTAGTTAGTTTTTATGGTTCTGAAACTGATAGAGAAATGTTAGAATATATAAATTCTTATAGAAGAAAAGTAGGATTAGGTAATTTACAATTATCTGAAAATTTAAATAAAGCAGCAACACTTAGAGCAGCAGAATTAGCACTTTCTTTTTCGCATACAAGACCAAATGGACTTTCTTGGCCTTCAGTATTAAGTGAGTTTTCAATATCATATTCTTTTGCAGCTGAAAATGTATCTTATGGATATGGAACAAGTTTAGATAGTGCTGAGAAAGCTGCCAAAGCTTTTAGAAATTCTGAAGGACATTATCAAAATATGATTTCTTCTTCCATCAATTATATGGGTGTCGGAAAATATATTCAAAATGGAAGTACCTATTGGGCTATTATATTTACATCTTAATTATTTGTAGAAAAACAAATGTGATAGTAAACATTTTCCATAATTTTATGATATGATAATACACAGGTGATGATATGGCATATATAGAATTTAAAAATGTAAGTAAAAAATACCAAATGGGTGAAATAGAAATAAAAGCATTAGATAAAATTTCTTTTGAGATTGATAAAGGAGAACTTGTCTGTATTTTAGGGCCATCAGGTGCTGGTAAAACAACTTGTCTAAATATACTCGGAGGAATGGATACCATTACCAAAGGAAATTTGATAGTGGATGGTAAAAAAATAGATACATTAAAAGGAAGAGAACTTACAAAATATCGTAGGAATGATATTGGATTTGTATTTCAATTTTATAATCTCATTGGAAATTTAACAGCTTTAGAAAATGTAGAACTTGCTGTTCAGCTTTGTAATGATTATTTAGAACCTAAGAAAATATTAAAAAAAGTAGGATTAGAAAATCGTATGAATAATTTTCCATCACAGTTATCTGGAGGAGAACAACAAAGAGTAGCAATTGCTAGAGCAATCGCGAAAAATCCGAAACTACTTTTATGTGATGAGCCTACAGGTGCCCTTGACTATAAAACAGGAAAACAGATTTTAAAATTATTAGAAGATGTTTGTCGTAGGGAACATATGACAGTTGTTATTATTACACATAATAGTGTAATTGCTGATATGGCTGATAAAGTAATTCGATTTAAAAGTGGAAACGTAGAGGAAATTATAATGAATAAACATCCTAAAAGTGTTGATGAGATAGAATGGTAGGGAATCATTATGAAAAATAAGTTACTTGTTAGTAGTATCCGAAAGATAAAAGAACAGATAAAGCGCTTTTTTTCATTAGTTTGTATGGCTCTTCTTGGAGTAGGATTTTTTGTAGGTATTAAAGGAACTAGTCCAGATATGATGAAAACATTAGATCACTATTTAGATGAACATAATGTATATGATATCGAAATTGTATCAACGCTTGGATTAACAGACGAAGATATAGAAGAAATCAAAAAATTGGATATTGCAGATAATATTATTGGTGTAAAATCTACTGACGAAATTATTTCTTTTGAAAATAGAGAAAAAGTAGTGAAAATAATATCTATAACAGATATGAATAAAATTACATTGGTAGAAGGGAATTTACCACAAGTTGAAAATGAAATTGTAGTTGAAAGGCAAATGCTTGAAGAAAATAAACTATCTATTGGAGATTTCATTGAAATAAATAGTGAAACATTAACACCTCATTCTTTAAAAATAGTTGGTATTGTAGAAAGCCCAATTTACTTTTCTACATCTAGAGGTTCCTCGCAAGTTGGAAATGGAAAGTTAGATTATTACACTTATGTATTAGAAAATGCCTTTCATATAGATTATTATAATAGTATTGATATGACATTAAAAGGGACGAGTGAGACTATTACAAATAGCCGTTCTTACTTAGATATAATAGAAAAAGGAAAGGAAAAATTAGAATCAATTAGGGAAGAGCGAGAAGAAGAAAGATTTCGCACTTTATATCAAGATCAAATCGAATATATGAATAGTCTAGAAATATCAACTGAAAGCCTTCCAAAAGTGACATGGTATATTTTTGATAGAGAAAATAATTCAGGATATGGAACATTTATTGATTCTTCTTCAAGTATTAAGCAAATCGGTTCGATTTTCCCACTTATTTTTTATATAATTGCAATTTTGATTAGTTTAATTTCTATGATGAGGATGGTAACGGAAGAAAGAACTGAGATTGGAACGTTAAAAGGATTAGGTTTTTCTAATTTTCATATTATGTTAAGATATATTTTATATTCATTTTTAGCTACAACCATAGGATCTATTATTGGTATGATTATTGGATTTCAATTGATACCTAGAATTATTTGGAATGTGTATACTTCATTATTTACAATTCCAGAGTTTATATGTGAATTTGATATTTATTATAGTGTGATTGGAATGTTTGTTGCGATTTTTTGTATTTGTGGCTCTTCTATGGTAGCAGCGTATAGAACACTAAAAGATAAACCAAGTGAATTAATGAGACCAGAAGCGCCAAAAATAGGGAAGAAAATATTACTAGAAAAAATATCATTTGTTTGGAAAAGACTTTCTTTTTCAAATAAAATAGTTATTAGAAATATTTTTCGTTATAAAAAAAGAATACTGGTAACAGTTATCGGGATAACTGGTTCGACCGCTTTAATATTAGTAGGTTTTGGATTAAAAGATTCTGTAAATAATATCGTAGATTATAATTTTAATAAAATATTTGTTTATGATTCAATGATAAATTTAAAAGAAAATCGTGATATAAATTCTTTGATTGATTTGCTAGATAAAAATAATGGGATTGACAAAAAGGTAAAAGTACGTATGGAAACAATTGATTTATATAATTCAAAGAAAGAAAGTAGAAATATAAATTTAGTAGTTCCAGAAGATGAAAATGAATTAGATAATGTGATCCATCTAAGTAATATTGCTGATAATAAAACGATTTATTTATATGATAATGAAGTTGTTTTAACAGAAAAACTTTCCAAAATGCTACATGTAAAAGTAGGTGATGAAGTTTCCTTTTTAGTAAATGATCAATATGAAATATTATATGTGTCTGAAATTACGCAAAATTATATTGGAGATTATGTTTACATGACAAAAAATACTTATGAGGAAGTATTAAAAGATTATAAAGTAAATACAATTTTATTGAAGCAATTTGACAATTATGATGAAAATTTTAACAGAGAAATTATGAATCATGATAGTGTTTCAAACTTTGTTAGTACCAAAACTTCGTCAGAGTTAATAGAATCATTACTTTCGTCATTAGATTCTGTTGTGATAGTGTTAATTGTATCATCAGCGATGCTTGCTTTTGTCATTC
This sequence comes from uncultured Mycoplasmatota bacterium, assembly GCA_947645535.1. Classification (GTDB taxonomy): domain Bacteria; phylum Bacillota_I; class Bacilli_A; order RF39; family UBA660; genus MGBC102946. The sequence goes on along the minus strand of CANSDD010000029.1, from coordinate 900 downwards.
TTTATAATCTTTCTAATATTAACATTAGTGAGCGAAAAAGAGAAATTTCAACATTAAAAGTATTAGGCTTTTATGATGAAGAAGTAGATGCTTATATTACTAAAGAAAATTATTTTATTACAATTATTGGTATTTTATTAGGACTATATATTGGATTATATTTAAGTCATTATGTGATTTCTACTTGTGAATTAGATTATATTATGTTTATTCGTAAGATAGAGTTAAAAAGCTATATTGTATCAGCACTTATTTCATTTATATTTACAATCATAGTAAATAAAATTACCCATTATAATTTAAAAAAGATTGATATGATAGATTCATTAAAGAGTATTGAATAATTTTGATATTCTTTTTTGCTTTAATTTGAATTGAAAAAATAGCTTATACAAAAGAATTATGTTAATTTTTATATAATAATTTTGGTTAATGTAAGTTAAACTGGTAACTTTTATTTTGGCATAAGTCCTATAATACTAGTTGAATTTTTCTTAGTGGCTTGTGCTGTCATTCTTAAAGAAGGAACAAAGTATGATATAATAACATACAGGGAGAATTTTTTTTGGGGTGCAAATTATTATGGAAATAAAAACAAGTACTTAATTTAAAAAAACTGTACTTGTTCTATTGGAATAAATAGGTTAGTACTTAAACTTATGTTACTAAGTATTTTCACTTTTTATGAAAAATATATTTTTTTCTACATTATCTCATCTAATTATTTTCCTTTCAAATTATTAACAAAATAAAAAAATAAATTCTTTTCTCAAAATTTTATGGTAATTTATCATATTTTTTTATAAGGCAATCGCTTAAAAAAAAGTTCTAAAAAAGTGTAAAAGAGTGTAAATAACTATAAAAAGAAAGCAAAAAATAGGATAAAATTTATACTAGGAA
>CANSDD010000028.1 GCA_947645535.1 uncultured Mycoplasmatota bacterium | reverse complement strand
TTTAAATTAGGACCTTCAAGTCCAAAAGAATCAACTTCTCTTTGAATAGAAAACATATTATCCCTTAATTGATCTAATTGTGCTTCTGCTATGATTGCTCTAGTTTTATAATCCTCAGTTTTTTTAGTTTGCTCACTTAAAGCAGTTACTAACTCAGAATTTGTAAATTCCAAATCTTTAATTTGTCTTCTCAGACTGTTTTCAGTTTGTGAAGAAATGGTAGGTGTTGGTACTACTATAGGAACACTAATTTCTTTTCCTGATTGTAATTGCTTAATTACTTCTTCTAATTCAGTAATTCTTTTCTTTAAGGTATAATTTTGAGCTTCTGTATGATTTCTTTCTTCTAATAATTTGATGCAATATTGTTCTACTGAATGCATATGTTGTTGTAATTCACTAGAAATAATGTCAGAAAGTGGAAGCTCTTCTGGTAATGATTGCTCTATTGTATGTTCAGGAGTTACTTGTTTTGGCTCTATAGGAAGTGCTTTGGTAGGAGTATCGTTTTCATTTTTACTTACTTTTGTAGAAGTAGTATCTATTTGTGTAATTGTAGTTGTTTCTTGCTTTGCCTCTGAAGGCATAACAATTTTGTCTGTACCTTTTGGTGCAATATTGGTTTTTGTTTTCCAAAGATCAGCATTAATTTTAGCCATTTCTTCAGATGTTACATTAGAATCATATAACATTTTGAAAGATCCCATATTAAATAATTCAGGTTCTCCTAATCCGCCTTCTTTTTCTAATTGCTCTAAATAATTACTATATTTACTAATTTCAGCTACTTTTTGAATTACAAATGGTGCAGGAATTTGATATGCTTCTGAAATAAGTCTGACATTTTTGGAATATTGCTCTTTATAATCATTTGCAAATTTCATACTATTAGGAATAAAAATATTCACTTTTAATAATGTTAACCTGTCTTTTTCTTTAGAAGAAGGAGCAAAGGTAGAAATATTGTATTGTTCAAATAATTCTTCCAAAAGCTGTATTTTTCTTTTTGGATCTTTCGCTTTTTCAATTGCCTTTTCGTTTTCTAAACGAATCTTTTTTGCTAACATTAAAATATCATAATATTCCTCGTATGTAAAATCATTGTTGTTAGATGAAGGAGTAATAGTTATTTTTTTTTCTATTTGATCTTGTTCTTTGTTAACTTTCTTTTTAGTCGCCATAAATCCTCCTTTATCTTATCCTGATATGATTATAATATAAATAATATCTTTTAGTCAATGTTAGAGAGAAAAAAATAAAAAATTTATCGTTTAATTCTTTAAAAAAAATGAAAATTTTATTGACAAACTGCATAAACTATCATATAATCTATTTATGGCATTGATTGGGAGAAGTAGTAATAATACTGATGAGAGCGAGTCTGGTATGGTGAAAGCAGATGATAAAAGATTATTATGAATAACACCCAGGAGCTATTTATTCCAAAAAGAAATTTAGTAGAATAAATCGGTTATAATCCGTTATCGTTATCTTAAGAGATTATCATTTGATAGTAATTTGGGTGGCACCGCGGATTTAAGTTCGTCCCATATAGGGCGAATAATGAAAACAATTGCTCAATTAGCTCAGTTGGTAGAGCATCCGGCTGTTAACCGGCAGGTCGTAGGTCCGAGTCCTACATTGAGCGCCACTTTGCCTGATTAGCTCAGTTGGTAGAGCATCCGGCTGTTAACCGGCAGGTCGTAGGTCCGAGTCCTACATCAGGCGCCAGTTTTGATAGTAAATAAGTCCTATAATATAGGGCTTTTTTCATATTATAAAGGAGAGATGAATAATGGATGTAAAAGAATTATATGAACATTTAGAAGAGTATAAAAACAAAGAAGTAACCCTTCAAGGTTGGATTAAAAACCATAGAAAACAAAAAGAATTTGGTTTTTTAGATTTTTCTGATGGAACTTGTTTTAAAGGAGTACAAATTGTATATGATAATAAATTAGAAAATTTTGAAGAAATAACAAAATATTTAGTTGGTACAGCTGTAACAGTAACTGGAATAGTAGTAGAATCAAGTGGAAAACAAGATTTTGAAATAAAGTTAAAAACAATAAAAAAAGAAGGAGATTGTCCAGAAGATTATCCAATTCAGCCAAAAAGACATACGAAAGAATTTTTAAGAGAAGTAGCCTATTTAAGACCAAGAACAAATTTATTTAGTGCCATATTTAGAGTTAGAAGTGTAGCTGCATATGCGATTCATAAATACTTTCAAGATAATGGATATGTATACTTTCATGCACCAATTATTACAGCAAGTGATTGTGAAGGAGCAGGAGAAATGTTTCAGTTAACGACATTGGATTTAGAGAAAGCTATTAAATCTGGTAAATTAGACTATAGTAAAGATTTTTTTGGAAAACAAGCGGCTTTAACAGTAAGTGGGCAACTTCAAGCAGAAACGTTTGCTTTAGCCTACAAAAAAACATATACATTTGGACCAACATTTAGAGCAGAAAACTCTAATACGAAAACACACGCATCAGAATTTTGGATGATAGAACCAGAAATTGCTTTCTGTGATTTAAATGAAGATATGGACATTATGGAAAGTATGCTTAAATATGTTGTAAAATATGTATTAGATAATTGTAAAGATGAAATGGAATTTTTTGATAAATTTGTAGAAAATGGTTTAATAGAAAAATTAAATAAATTAGTAAATAGTCATTTTACTCGTATTGATCATAAAGATGTTATTAAAATATTAAAAGAGGCAGATATAAAATGGGAATTTAATCCTGAATATGGAGAAGACATTGCTAAGGAACATGAAAAATATATTACAGAATATTTTAATGGACCAGTATTTATAAAAAACTGGCCTAAAGGTATCAAAGCTTTTTATATGAAGCAAAATGAAGATGGAGAAACAGTTGCAGCAGTAGACTTAGAAGTACCTGGAGCTGGAGAACTTATGGGTGGATCTCAAAGAGAAGAAGATTATGATAAATTAAAGAGAAGAATGAAAGAATTAAATGTCAGTGAAGAAGGTTTAGACTGGTATTTGAACCTAAGAAGATATGGTGGTTGTGTACATTCTGGATTTGGAATGGGATTTGAAAGATTACTTATTTACTTAACTGGAGTAGATAATATTCGAGATGTAATCCCTTATCCAAGAACACCTAAAAATTGTGAATTTTAATAAATATAAAAACTGTTTACATGAATGATAAATGTAAACTGTTTTTGTATATTATTTTTGTAATTAGATAAGAAAGACAATTGAAATAATTTTTAAGTTACATTTAATTTTTACTTTTGACTTTTGATAAAGTGCATATGTAGCAGCAAGAAACGTTCCTACTTTAAAGAAGTGAGCGAGCATTATAGTCAAATAAAATACATAGTTAAATACAATAAACTCATTTACAAATTTTTCTTTGAATGCTATACTTAAAAGTAGAATAGAGGGTGATATAATGGCATTAGATGTATTTGAAAAATATCAAGTAGAAAATTTAATTGATCATTTAAAAGCAGTTTATCCAAATGATTTAGATGAAGGTATGATTGAACAAATCAAAAAGAGTGTAGTAGATAGTAATGTTGAAGCATCTTCTTTAACAAGGGAAATAACCATTCTTTTTAAAGGAGATAAGAATAAATTAGAAGGTTTTTTAACCAAATATCATATTAGGGTAAAGAATTTAGAGCAAGTGACTGAAAAAACAGAAGAAGAAGTAAAACATGCACTTAATATGAAAGATGTAACTGATTTTACTAGAGATGGAAAAACATATATTAAAATTACATATGGTGATGGAAGAGTCCAAATTATTGAAAATAGAAATACAAAAGATACAAAACAAATATTTGAAGATGTACAAAGATTAAAATCAATTAACAATATAGACGGAAGTCAAAATGCTGAAGAAGCATTTAAAGAATTGTTAAAAGATTATATTGAAGTATCTTTAGAAAATATAACTTTTACAAATCAAGATAAATATGATATAGAAACAAAAGCAAGATTACAATTTGTAGAAATGCATTTTCCAAACTATCAAGTACTAGCCTCTCCAAATGAAAATATCTTTGTAGTGAAAGCTAATCCAGGTTTTACAGTAGAAGTTGTTAAAAGAGATGGAAAATATGAATTGAAACAATTAGAAGAAATGGGATATGGGACAAGTGAAAATAGTAATAATGCAGAAGAAAATGTGAGAGAAGAAGTACCGCTATTTATGGAAGATAAAATAGAAGAATCAAATGAAGTATCAGGCTATTCTATAGAGGAATTAGAACAAATCACAAATGGTATGACTGAAGAAGAAATTGTAGATTATTTAACAATTCATGGAAAAAATCCCCAGCAAATTATGATGATTTTATTATCATTAGAAGAACTTAAAGATAGAAAAAGACAAGAACAAGAAATAAAATTAGTAGAAAAACCAAAACAAAAAGTATATAAAAATGATAAAATGGCCGCCTTTGTAGATAGTCTTATGCTAGCTTTTTTAGTAGGAGCTTTAAGTGGAAGTTTATTTTTTATAATACTTCGTATTTTATTACAAACAATATAGTAATAATAAATAGAAAATAATAAAAAATCATTAAAAATAAAAGAAAGTTATTGATTTTATAAGTAAAAGATGGTATTCTTAGATTGTAAGCAAAATAGCTTATTAAATTAACACTATTAGGGAGGTAAAACAATGACAAAAACAGATTTAATCAATTTTATTGCAGAAGAAACTGGATTAACAAAAGCAGATTCAGCAAGAGCTTTAGAAGCTATGATGAATGGTGTAATAAAAGGACTTAAAGATGAAGGAAAAGTAACCTTAACTGGGTTCTGTACTTTTGCAGCTAAACAAAAAGAAGCAAAAGAAGGTCGTAATCCAAGAACTGGTGAAACTGTTAAAATTCCTGCAAGAGTTGCTGCAACAATTAAAGCAGGAAGTAAATTAAAAGATGCTTTAAACTAAGAAAGACGTAAGTCTTTTTTTCTGTAACGAGGGGATAAAATGAAGGAAATAATAAGAGAAGTTTTAATAAAAATTAAAAATGCAGGATATGAAGCCTATTTAGTAGGTGGTTACCCTAGAGATTATTATTTAGGAAAAAATACTGATGATTATGATATTACTACAAATGCTAAACCAGAAGAGTTAAAAATGATATTTCCACATGCAGATGATTCTGATTCAAAATACGGAAAAATAATATTAAAAGAAGAAAATAGTATGTTTGAAATTACAACTTATAGAAAAGAAGAAAATTATCAGAATTATCGCTTTCCAAAAGATATTAGTTATGTGGATTCTCTGTATGAAGATTTAATGCGTAGAGATTTTATTATGAATACACTATGTATGGATGAAAATGGAAATTTTATTGATTTATTAAAGGCAAAAGATGATATAGATAAAAAGGTAATAACAGTTGTTGGAGAAACAGACAAAAAGATAGAGGAAGATGCAATACGCATTTTAAGGGCAATCCGTTTTGCTTCTAGCTTCAATTTTACACTAAGCGAAGAATTAGAAAAAGCAATAAAAAAATATAAGAAAAATATAAAAGAACTTTCTTATTTTAGAAAGAAAGAAGAGCTAAATAAAATTTTTTTAAGTGATTATGCAGAATATGGTATTTCCTTACTAAAAAAATTTGAATTAGAAGAAGAATTAGAAATAGAAAGATTAGATAAGCTAAATATTCATACTTCGTTGCTTGGAATATGGGCTCAGTTAAAATTTTCTTCTAAATATGAATTTCCAAGTAAAGAAAAAAAGAGCATAGAAATTATTAAAACAATATTAGGAAAAGAAGTTTTAGATCCATTTCTTCTTTATCAATATGGACATTATTATATTAGTATCGCAGCAGAAATAAAAGGAATAAGTAAAAATTCTGTACTAGAGTTATATCAAGATTTACCAATTCATCATAGAAGTGAAATCGCACTTACTTCCAAAGAATTAGAAAAAATGGTATCAAAAGATATGATTAGTAAAGTATATGAAGACTTAGAAGAGCAAATTTTGTTAGGAAACTTAGAAAATTTAAAAATATTTTTAAAGAAATATATTGAAGGAAAATATAATAGACGAAAAGAATAATTTACTGTATAATAAATATCACAGTTAGGAGGCCTTACTATGACTCAAAATTTATGGAAAATATTAAAAAGTAGTACGATTTCTATTCCAAGATTATTACTATTACAATATAAAAATATGAAAATATCTGATAGACAGTTCGTCTTGATAGTCTATTTATTAGGATCTGAAAATATGAATTTTAATCCAAAACAAATAGGAAACGATTTAGGGCTTACTTTAGAAGAGGTAATGGGAGAGTTTGCGATTCTTACTTCTCTAGGTTTAGTAAGCTTAGAGGTTAAAAAAATAGGTAATATGAGAGATGAAGTAATCAATTTAGATGGACTATATCAAAAACTTGCTTATTTAGTTGTGAATGGAGCAGAGGAAGAAAAAAAAGAAGTATCAACAGATATTTTTACAACATTTGAAAAGGAATTTGGAAGAACATTATCACCAATGGAATATGCAATTATTAAAGCATGGTTAGAAGGAGATTATACAGAAGAATTAGTATTATTGGCCTTAAAAGAAGCAATCTATAATGGAGTATCTAATTTAAGTTATATTGATAGAATACTTTATCAATGGTATAAAAAAGGAATTAAAACAGCAGTAGATGTAGAAAAGGATAAGAAAAATTTTCGCACAAGAAAGGAAAATAATAAAGTTCCATTTTATTATGACTGGTTAAATGACAATGGTGAATGAGATTAGAGAATACATGGATATATTATTTCCGAATCCTAAATGTGAATTAAATTATACCAAAGATTATGAATTATTACTTGCAGTTATGCTAAGTGCGCAGACAACAGATAAAAGAGTAAATATGGTAACAGAGATATTATTTCAAAAATATCCTTCATTAGAAGATTTGAAAAATGCTCCTTTAGAAGATTTAATTGATATTATTCGTCCGATTGGCACATTTCAAAAGAAAGCAGCGAACATAAAATTAATTGCCGGAAGATTACTTTTAGAGTCAGATGGGGTTGTACCAAATGATAGAGTTTTTTTAGAATCCTTAAACGGAGTAGGAAGAAAAACAGCCAATGTTGTATTAAGTAATCTTTATAATGAAAATTGTATAGCGGTTGATACTCATGTGAGCCGTGTTAGCAAAAGACTTGGAATTGCAAAAGAAAATGATGATGTGTTAATAATAGAAAAGAAACTAATGAAAAAATTTCCTAAAGAAAGTTTAGGCAGACTTCATCACCAACTTGTATTATTTGGACGATATTATTGTAAAGCAAGTAAGCCAGAATGTGAAAATTGCAAGTTAAAATGTATTTGTAAAGAAATGAAAAAGAAGGTCAATTAACCTTCTTTTTTCTCTTCTATAGTCGCATTTAATGTAATTACTTTAGAAACATCTTTATAAGATACTTTCAGAGTAACTAAATAAGTTTTTCCAATTTGAGTATAATCAAAACTTTCATGAGAAATAGTTGTATTTGCCTGTCTAGAAACATCTACTAAAATACCATTACTGAGTTCTGTAACTGTAATATAAGATAAACCAGTTTCATCAAATGGATGATCCTCAGATATTTTGATATTGTTATTTCCATTATTTAATAATATTGAAATATTTTTTGTTGGCTTTTCGTCATCATCATCACCATTGCCAGTTGAATCAACAGTTACAGTTACATCAGTTCCGTTACTTGCAGCAGTCGTGAAAATAGAATAACTAGCTTTTACGACATAAGTATTACGTCCACCTGATTTATCTGTAAATGTAATCTTAGAATCACTTGTTTTGTCTATATATGTTAACTCCCCATTACTATTTTTTCTATAAATATGATATTCTAAAATACCTAATACTGAATTATTATATGCAAGTTGAGCACCAATATATTCAGCAAATGCGTCTTCTGTAGCAAATAATGGTTGCCACATATTTCTAAGTCCTTCTTCTGTAAATGCATCAGGTGCCTTAATAGGACTCCAACTAAGTGTTACTTTATTTCCAGATACAGTTCCTTTTAAATCAGTAACATCACTCAATTGCATGAATCTAGTAGACATTTCAGTTGGTTCAGTACCTTTTTTATAAAGTGCAGTTGTAATCATATCAGCAGGTGTATTTGGACTAGGTAATAAAACAGGATAAGTCTCTTTTTCTACAGATACTTCTACAACCCCATTAGGTCTAGTGAAACCTGTTCCTTGTTCAAATAATACTTTTCCTAGTGTTTGGAATAATCTTGTATGTTCAATTGTATTATATCTATTTATGTACCCAGCTTCTACATTTTCTGGTTTAATACTGTCATATCCATACCATACAGAAAGAGCATAAGTAGGACTAGTTCCAACAACCCATAGGTCATTAACAGATCCACTAGGTAAATTATAAAGGCTAAATGCTGAATCAGGATAGTTAGTTGTACCAGTTTTAGCTCCAAATGTTACACCTGAAATATTAGAATAATTTCCCAAAGCATAAGTTTTTGTTTCCTGTAACATACTCATAACCATATATGCTGTTTCTTCGCTCATAGCTCTTGATTTTTCAACCTTTTTCTCTATTACCTCTCCAGTATCACGAAGTTCTATTTTTGTATAACTATGTGGGGTAATATAATATCCACCATTGGCAAAAGCGGCATAAGCAGCAGCCATATCGATAGGAGATTCTCCCGCATAACCACCAATTGCGTGAGCTTCATGCATACCAGCTTCAGGGTGCATATTTAAATTTGTAACAAACCTTTGAATTTCTGAACTAGGAACTTTTTGGAAAGTTTTTATAGCAGGAATATTACGTGACATACGAAGTGCGTCAGTAATTGTCATTTTTCCCATATATTTTAAGTCCCAGTTATTGACATTTCCTCCGTTAGTATAACTGTATTTTTCATCAACAATAGGTTCTCCAGTACCCCAGTTTAAATATTCAATAGCAGGACCATAATCAAATAATGGTTTAGAAGTAGATCCAATTTGATGTTTGATTGTTGCATAATTTAATACTTTTGCTTTATACATATTGTGTCTTCCAGTACTAACTGCTAGTATTTCACCAGTATGAGTATCAACTAAAGCAGCTCCCATATCAACTGCAGGATTTTTCCAATTATAAGTTTCTCCTGTCAAAATTTTATTGATTTCATCTTGTTTTTCCTTGTTTAATGTTGTATATATTTTCATTGGAGTAGAGTAAGGATCTAAACCAGTATCTGTTTGTATCTCGGCAATTACTGTATTGATAAATCCCATGTAATCATTATTGATATCAGATTCTTCAGTAGATTCACGAGAATGATTTAATAATTTTTGAACAGTCATTTTATTAGCAATTGCTCTTTCTTCAGAAGTGATATAACCATGACGTTCCATTAAATATAGAACTGTTTTTCTACGTGATTCACAAGCATCAGGGAATAAGTAAGGGTCATATCCTCCTGGTGATTGAAATAATCCAGCAATCATAGCAGCTTCTGATAAATTAAGATCTTTGGCATGTTTTCCAAAGTAAGTTAAACTAGCTTGTTCAACTCCATAAGATCCACCACCAAGATAGTTATCATTGATATAAAATTCTAATATTTGTTCTTTTGTATAAGTTTTTTCAAGTTGGAATATAGCCATATAAATATCCGTAAATTTACGTTTGATACCTTCCCAACCTTCACTTTCTGTACTTGTATAATTATTTTTAGAAACTTGCATTGTAAGAGTAGAAGCTCCACCACCTCCACCAGAACCAATTCCAAGTTTTCCAAGTACTTGTTGTGCTGAGGCCTTTAAGAAACGAGGTAGGTCAAAACCATTATGAACAAAATATCTAGAGTCTTCTGTTGCAACAATTGCATTGATAAGTACTTCTGGCAATTGATCATAGGTAATTTTTTCTCTTTTCTCTGCTCCGACTTTTGTAATAACATCTCCATTAGCAAAATAGAATACAGATGATTCTTGAAAGTCTAGTTTATGTGGATCAAATTCTGGTGCTTCATCAGCAATTTGTTTAAAGAATAATCCAACAAAGATACTAGCAGCAATCATAATTAAGACAAACAGAATAATTAGCGAAATAAGTATCCACTTAAAAATTTTTTTTCGTTTTTTCTTTTTCGCGCTTTTTTTAGGATTTTTTTCCTTTTTTGGTGCATGTTCAGCTTGTTTAGACTGATTCTCTTTTTTTTCAGATTTTGTACTTGGTTTTTTCTTTTTTTTCTTTTGAATCATCTTTATAAGATTAGGTGCAAAAAGTAAAAGGTCAATAATTCCAATAATAAGAAATGATTTGAAAAAACCAATAGCAAATGTGCCAATAATGAGCGCAAGTATGCTAATACCCCCAATTAAAAGATTCATTTGATTATGCATAATAAATTTTTTTATTTTTTTCTTATCCATAGTTACTCTCCTTCAAAATAAATTTTATCAATAATTGCTAAATAGTCTAATCTTGGACTATATTTCTCTTTTAGTAGATGACCATATTCGCTAAAATATTCTTTTGGAATTGATTTTCTTGTAGAATTTTCTAAAAAAGTAAAAAGTTCATTGGCTCCTAAATAATATGTCTCACTTAATGCTGAAAAACGAACAATAATAAATCCAATTCCTCCATGTTTTATAATTTTTTTTAAATGTTCTATTTGATGTTTATGAATATTGGCAAGTGGAAAATAAGAATGTCTAGTTTCTTTTGCTTCAAAGTCAATATATTTTCCTTTATATATACCATTATAATCTGTTGTAGATGGAATTTTAAAATAAGCTTCTCTAATAACGGCTTCTAATCTAGATGGATAGTCAACTTTTTTTATTGTAATAGGTGTTGGCTTTTTATGAATAACAGCAATATTATTTTGTAAGTAATATTCATTAGTAGTATTGATGTCATCTTCTAAAGCCATTCCACGATTACCATGATAAACTTCTTTTTGATGGTTTTTTTTTACACCAGTTGGGTACTTCACAAACATCACCTTTTAACATTATACTATAAAATTATATTTTTTTCTACGTCTTTATGTCCAAATGAAAAAATTGTAATATTTTAACATAAAGTTCTAATTTCTTCTAGTTTTGTCGAAGTTAATATTTCTTAAATAATTTTATGATAAAGTGTAATTACTTAATTTGGAGGTGATAGTTTGTGAATAGACAAGTAGAAGAATTATTTGATTCTATCATTAGAGAAATAGATTATATCAAAAGGAGAATCGTATTAAAAAAATAGTGAAACTGCTTATTTGGAAATGATAGGCAGTTTTTTAATCGAAATTGTAAAAGTATATTTGATTTGTGAAATAAATTTATTATATAATAATATTAAGGAAAGAGGTATAAAATGAATCCATACTTAATATTACCAACAATAAAAAGCTATTTATTGGGAAAAAGAAGAACAAAAAATATTTGCTGCTATCACAGAATTAGCAAATAATATTCATTATCCTTTTATAGAAGGGTTAAGTGATACCGAATTAACTCCAGTATCTGATTTTTATGCTTCTATTGGTAGAGGAGAAGCAATTTGCACAGGCTGTGGAATCTTTATGGAAAATATTAACAGAATTACATATTTCTTGTTGTATCACATTAGGGACAGTGTCTCAAGAAGGAGAAAATTTGAGTCATCCTTGGAATAAAGTGTGCATTAATGGAATTTGGTACAATGTTGATTTAACTTGGGATTCAGAGTCTAAAAATATAAAAAAACTGTTACAAAGTGATGCCGATTTTCCATATCATGTTCCATATTCTGAAAATAAAAGAGAACAATGTTTAATTTCTTATCCAAAAGAATGAATTGAATTTTTTTAGAAGAATATGAAAATGAAGTCAAGGAAATAAAAACACAAAATTACCTGATAAAGATGGAAAAAAATCAAAAAAACAATCTATTTTGGTAGCTATATATATAATTTAAAAGAAAATTGACAAAATCTAGTTTTTTTGAGATACTATAGTAGTATAAATGAGTGAAGAGGTGGAGTTATGTATCAGGAAAGGATTTTACTAACTGTAAAAGATATTTTAGAAAAAGAATTTAAGATTGATACACGTGGTTATCGTCCACAAGAAGTAGATAAATTCTTAGATATTATTATTCGTGATTACGAAGAAATGACTTCCATCATTAAAGAATTAGAAAAGGATAAAAAGGAACTTGTAGAGGACAATTTAAGACTCAAACAAGATGTTCGTAATCTAAGAACAAAACTTGAAGTAATACGTGATGAAGGAACTGGATCTAGTGGGACCTCAAATGCTGATGTACTTAGAAGATTATCAAATTTAGAAAAAATTATTTATGGAAAAGAATAATATTTTGACAAACGCTGCGTACTAGTTATGTAGAGGAAAGTCCATGCTCACATAGTCTGTGATGACTATAGTGTTCGTGCATAGGGAAAAAATAACCTATGGTAGTAGAAATACTAACGGCGCTTTTAATCCTAAGTAGAAATATATGGAAAAGAAAAGCATAAAGTGCCACAGTGACGATGCTTATTAGAAATAATAAGAGTGGAACGGGTAAACCCCACGAGTGAGAAACCCAAATTTTGGTAGGGGAACCTAATAAGAGAGAATCAGAATCTCTTATGGGATTGAGTAATCAATAGATAAATGTTTGTCGCCTAGTGATAGGAACAGAACATGGCTTATAAAATATTATTTTTTTCTAAACACTAAGTATGAAAGTAGGTGTAATAGTGAAAGAAATTGGTGCAAAACTGAAAGAAGCTCGAGAAGAAATGGGAGTTTCTGTTGAAGAAGTTGCAGAAGATTTGAAGTTGCGTCCATCACAAATTGAAAATATAGAAGAAGGAAATATGGATGCCTTTAAAGATATATTTTATTTAAAATATTTTATTCGTGATTATGCAAAATACTTAGGACTTGGATATGAAGATATGGTAGATGATTTCAACGAATATTTATTTGACTACACTTCTAAAATTTCTATAGATGATATTAAAAAAGCACAAACAACATCACCAAAGAAAAAAGTAGATGGTCCAAAGAAAATAATTTCTCCTTATACAATTGAAAGAGAAGAGAAAGTGTCTTTTATGCCAGTAATTATTGTTAGTATGTTAGTGATTATTATAATATTAGGAATAGCATTTGTTATTACGAATCTTCCAGAAAAAGATGATTTTAATGATGAAAATGTGATTTCAATGAATATAGGAGGAGATTATGAATTTACCAAATAAAATTACCTTATCAAGGATTTTTCTTACCGTTTTGATTATTGTTATTTTGATTTTTCCATTTGATGCAACAGGCTTATCATTACCAAAGTTATTTGTAAATGAGACAATTGTAGTAGATTTAAAATATATTGTTGCAGGAGTACTTTTTATCATTGCTTCAATTACTGATTTTATAGATGGATTTTTAGCGCGAAGAAGAAATGCAGTAACTGATTTTGGAAAGATGCTTGATGCAATTGCAGATAAAGTATTAGTGAATTGTATTTTAGTTATATTAGCTGCAACAGGATTTATTCATCCAATTATTCCAGTTATTATTATATTTAGAGATACTGTAGTAGATTCTATTAAAATGATTGCTGGAAATAAAGGCCATGTAGTAGCAGCAATAAAATGTGGAAAATGGAAAACAGCTTGTATGATGCTAGGTATTACACTTACTTTATTTTATAACTTACCATTTGAAACATGGAATATTCAGGTATCAGATATATTACTAATTATAGCTTGTGTATTATCTGTAGTATCTGGAATCCAATATTATCAAATGAATAAAGATGCAATTATGGAAACAGGATTTTAGAAATCTGTTTTCTTTTTTTGACAGATTTTGTAAATTTACTAAACAGATTTGATTAAATCTGTTGAAAAAAAAGTCAGAAAACAAATGTTCGTTTTTGCTATTGACAAACAATTCAAACTATTATACAATGGTAATGTCAAAGGAGGAATATCATGGCAAAAGTGGCAAATGATAAAACATTAGATCAAGTTTTAGCGGATATAGAAAAACAATTTGGAAAGGGAGCTGTAATGAAGCTAGGAGAAAATGAACATCAAAAAATAGATGTGATTCCTAGTGGCTCACTTTCTCTTGATATAGCTCTTGGGATAGGAGGTTATCCGAAGGGAAGAATTATTGAAATTTATGGTCCTGAATCAAGTGGTAAAACTACATTCGCGTTACATGCAATAGCAGAAGCGCAAAAGAAAGGAGGAAGAGCAGCATTTATTGATGCAGAGCATTCGCTAGATCCTCAGTATGCTGCTAAAGTAGGAGTTAATATCAATGATTTATTATTATCCCAGCCAGATAATGGTGAGCAAGCATTAGAAATTTGTGAAGCCTTAGTTAGAAGTGGAGCAATTAGTGTAATCGTAATTGACTCAGTAGCTGCACTTGTTCCACAAGCGGAAATAGAAGGAGAAATGGGAGACTCACATGTTGGACTTCAAGCGAGGCTTATGAGTCAAGCGCTTAGAAAACTATCTGGAATCATCAATAAAACGAATACAGTTGCGATATTTATCAATCAATTAAGAGAAAAAGTAGGAGTTATGTTTGGAAATCCAGAAGTAACTCCAGGAGGAAGAGCATTAAAATTCTATTCTTCAGTTAGATTAGAGATTAGAAGATCAGAACAATTAAAACTTGGAACAGATATTATAGGAAATAAAACAAATATTAAAGTTGTAAAAAATAAAATGGCTCCTCCATTTAAAGCATGTACTGTAGATATTATGTATGGAGAAGGAGTTTCTGTAACTAGTGAAATTGTTGATTTAGCGGCTGATGCAGGAATTATTGATAAAAGTGGTGCTTGGTATGCATATAATGGAGAAAAACTTGGTCAGGGAAAAGAAAATGTAAAAGAATTACTTAAGAATAAACCAGAATTGATGAAAGAATTAGATAAAAAGGTTAGAGAATATTATGACATCAATGGTTTTTCAGGAACTGCTGAAGTAGTAGAGGAACAATAGCATGAAAGGCAATAAGCCTTTTTTTTCATAAAAAACTAAAAAATAACCTTATATTGATAAAAAAATATAAACATAGTATAATAATGATAGAAAAAGAGGTATATTTGTGAGAGTAGAAGAGTTAGAAATATTGAGAAAAAAGGCTAGAAATATTGTAATTATCGGTACTATTATTAGTATCATAAGTGCAATCGTATTATTTTTGATAACAAAGTTTCCATTTATTATATTTATTGTGATTATTGTAGGTATTGTAATTACTGTCATTATTGATGCTGGTCCATCTAGAAAATTTACCTTAGCATTTAAAAAAGCTTTTGTATTAAGTGCTCTTAAATCTATATTTGATGATTTAATTTATGAACCAGAAAAGGGTTTAAATGAATCTGTTATTAGAAATACTGGTATGATGTATATGGGAGACCGTTATTCATCAAATGATTTTATTTCAGGTAAATATAAAAATATAAATATTATAGGAGCAGATGTGCATATTGAAGAGAAACATACAACAACGGATAGTGATGGAAATACAACGACAACTTGGGTTACAATATTTAGAGGTAGATGGATGATATTTGACTTTAATAAATCATTTAAAGCAAATGTCCAAGTATGTCAAAAAGGATTTGGAAATTCAAAAGTAAATAATTACAAAACCATGAAATATAAAAAAGTGTCAATGGAAGATCAAATCTTTAACAAAAACTTTAGAATATATGCCCAAGATGAGCATGATGCATTTTATATTTTAACTCCTTCATTAATGGAAAAAATTAAAAACTTAGAAAGCAGTATATCTGGTAAATTATTATTTTGTTTTATTGATAATAAGTTACATGTTGGTATTCAAAATAATAAAGACTCTTTTGAACATAGTATATTTACAAAAATAGATGAAGAAAAAGTAAAAAATGAAATTTCTAAAGATATAAAAATGATTACAGCATTTGTAGATGAATTAAACTTAGATAATAACTTATTCAGAAGGGAGGTGTAGTATGGAACCATTATATATTATTTTAATAGCCATTATAGTAATTTTGTTTATTATTGCAATCTGGTATATATCTACTTCAAATAAATTAAATAGAGCAATTGTAAAAATTGATGAATCACTTTCTGGAATAGATGTAGCTTTAACAAAAAGATATGATGTTTTAACAAAAATGATTGATGTTGTAAAGTCTTATGCCAAGCATGAAAAAGAAACATTATTTGAAGTTATTAAACTTCGTGAAAACATGTCAATGAAAGAAAAAAATGAAGCCAATCATGCAATGGATGAAAATTTCAAAAAAATTAATATTATTGCAGAAAACTATCCAGAACTAAAATCAAGTGAAAATTATAAAACATTACAACAATCAATTGTAGATGTAGAAGAGCATTTACAAGCTGCTAGAAGATTATATAATTCTAATGTTTCATTATTTAATCAATTATTAGTTTCATTTCCAACAAGTAGTATTGCTAAAAATAAAGGCATGGTAAAAAAAGAGTTTTTTGAAGCAGATGAAATTAAAAAAGAAGATGTAAAAATCGATTTATAAAAAGAATAGGGCTTTTAAAGAGGCTGCTGAAAAAGTTTACAAAGAATAATGTAAACGAAGACAGCAACTTT
>CANSDD010000027.1 GCA_947645535.1 uncultured Mycoplasmatota bacterium | reverse complement strand
TTTTTGATTAGGACAAACAGATACCTCGTGGTCTTGCCGCGAGGTAGTTCATTATGTCCAAAAAAGAAATTCTAATGTAAATAGTTTATTTAAAATTCTAAAATCATATCAATTATCATAAAATGCATTAGGTGATAGTATGAGTCCAGAAGAAATTAGAAAAGAGATGCGACAAAAAAGAAATCTAAAATTAGAAAATAAAAGTGAAGATGAAAAAAAAACATCATTTGGAATATGGATAATGCTTAGACTTTTAGTAACTATTTTATTAACCCTATCCATCTTAATTGGTATGAAAAGGTCAGCATCTTTTAAAAACTTATTTTATAAAGAAGTTTATGAAACAAATTTTTCATTTGCTTATGTTAATAATATTTATCAAAAACTATTTGGTAGTCCAATCCCATTTTCAAAATATATTAAAGAGCCAGTACAGGAAACTTTTAAAGAGACATTAACTTTTAAAGAAAAAGAGGCATATGAAGATGGGGTAAAGTTAACAGTAGAAAAAAATTACCTGGTTCCTATTAAAAATAGTGGACTTGTTGTATTTATTGGTGAAAAAGAAAATTATGGAAATACAGTCATTATACAACAAATGGATGGAATTGATTTATGGTATGGAAACTTAAAAGAAGTTAATGTAAAATTATATGATTATGTAGAAGAAGGAAATTTACTTGGCGAAGTAGAAAATGCTACATTGTATTTAGTATTTAAAAAAGAAGGTAATAGTCTTGATTATGAGGAATATCTATCATAAAATACAAATTCATCCTTTTTTTTATTTAACAGCATTTGTTGCACTTATTACTGGAAATTTTAAAAGTTTTTCTCTTTTTATGAGTATTTTATTAGTTCATGAATTGGGACATATTTCAGCGGGATTATATTATAAATGGAATATAGATAGAGTAATACTTTTTCCATTTGGGGCACTTACTGTTTTTAAAGATCATTTAAATAAACCAATTAAAGAAGAATTAATGATTGTTTTAATGGGTCCGATATTTCAATGTTTCTATTACTATTTATTGTCTTTTTATTCTATTCCTAGTATAGCTACTTATCACTATGGATTATTATTTTTTAATTTATTACCAATTACTCCATTAGATGGATCTAAAATTGTAAAACTTTTATTTGAACGATTTTTTTCCTATTGGAAAAGTTATTATTTTAGTTTTTTAATATCTTTAATTTTCTTATGTTTATTTTTTATTTATAGCGATAAATCAATTATCTATATAATGATAATCTTAATTTTAATTCATAAAGTAATAACAGAATATCAAAAACGATATATGTTATTTTCTAAATTTTTATTAGAAAGAACATTATATTCTTATTTCTTTAAAAGAAGAAAGATAGTATATGGCGAAAATTTGAAAAAAATGATGAGAGATGTTAGTCATTTATTTTATAAAAATGGAACCTATTATACTGAAAAGGAAATTTTAAAGAAAATGTTTGACTTTAAAGGGAAGACGTGATAAAATGTAATGCGTGTAGAGCCTCACTCTACAACCGCACTGAAATAGGTTGAAAACATTACATGTTACCTTAAAGGCGAGTCTTAGAAATGTTAGGAGGTTAAAAATGAAAGCAGTAATTGAAACTGGTGGAAAACAATACTATGTAGAAGAAGGAACTGTACTTTATGTTGAAAAATTAGATGTAGAATCAGGATCTAAAATCAAATTTGATAAAGTACTAATGGTAAATGGTGTTGTTGGACATCCATATTTATCAAATGTGGAAGTGACTGGTGAAGTAGTAAAACATGGTAAGAGTAAAAAAATTAAAGTATATAAATACAATGCGAAAAAGAATTACCATAAAACACAAGGACACCGTCAACCATATACAAAAGTAGAAATTAAATCAATTAAAGAAAAATAATTATGATTAAAGTAAATGTAAGTAAAGACAAGATTAAAGTAAATGGTCATTCTGGATATAGTGAATCTGGAAGTGATATAGTTTGTTCTTCAGTATCTAGTATTGTTATTACGACAGTGAATGCGATTCTTCGTTTAGAAGAGCATAGTATTAGTTATGAAGAAGCAGATGGAATGGTAGAAATTAGTATTTTAAAACATAATCATATCGTTGATACTTTAGTTTTGAATATGGTGGAATTATTAAAAGAATTAGAGAAAGAATACTCTAAATATATAAAAATTTGGTAAGGGAGGTGCCATCCATGGAAAGACTTATGCAATTAAATATTCAATTATTTGCCCATAAAAAAGGTCAAGGTTCAACAAAGAACGGACGTGATTCAATTGCCAAAAGATTAGGAGCAAAAGCTGCTGATGGGGAATATGTATCAGGTGGTTCTATTTTATATCGTCAAAGAGGAACAAAAGTATATCCAGGAGTAAATGTTGGAATCGGTAGTGATGATACTGTATATGCGAAAATAGCTGGATATGTTAAATTTGAACGTGTTGGTAGAGATAAAAAACAAGTAAGTGTTTATCCAACAAAATAAAGTTTAAACCAAAATATTGAGTTTTGGTTTTTTACTTTAAAAAAGTATATAAATATAATACTTATATGATATGATAAGGAAGAAGTTAGGGGGATTTTGTTATATGATAGATGTAAAGAAAACAGGTTATCCACATATTGATAAGCCATGGATGCAATTTTATGATCAAGATTTAACGCAACAACAAGATCCAAAAGTCAATTTAACCCAATATTTAAAAGATAAAACAAAAGGATTGGATTCTAAAATAGAAAGTTTTTATTATGGGGTGCAAACATCTTATGGTGAGTTTTGGAATAGAGTAGATAATGCTTCAAAAATTCTTACAGAGCTTGGAATAAAAAAGCAAGAAACAATTATGAATTTAGTTCCTAATATTCCTGAAAGTGGAGAGTTATGGTTGGGAGCTACTCAATTAGGAATCATTAGTGATTTTATTGATCCTAGACCTGATAGTATGGATTTAAATGCAAATGCGAGAAAGGTATTGGAATTACTAAAATATGAAAACGCGAAATATGTGATAGCATTAGATAAATGTTATTTAGCTATGCTTAGGCCTATCGAGCATGAATTAAAGGATTTAGGGATTGAAAGAATTATTACTTTATCACCAAGTGATTCTATGAATATTGCTGGAAAAATTAACTATTTATTAGATGTAATTGCTTATAATAAATTAAAAAATGAACGAGATAGAGAAGAAGCAATTAAGCAATTAAAATGGTATGAAGCAATTTTAAAGAAAGTAAATGAAATGAGTGAAGATAAAAAATTATATGAAGAAGCAGTTTCTAAATCGTCATTAGAAGTTTTAAAATATTCTGAATTATTAAAAGAAATTAGATATTCATCATTTTGTTCAATATATGAACCTAATTTGGTTAATTATATAGGACATACTTCTGGGACAAGTGGAGCTAGACCAAAGCCTATATGTTTAACAAATGAAAATCAGATTTCTGCAACAGAACAATTATTTAAAGCAAAAGCTAATTTTAACATTGGAGATAGAGTATTGCACGTTTTACCTTTTTTTTCACCATTAGGTGCAGATAATAATTATGTACTTAATATTGCTTCAGGAGCTTTGAATATCGATATTCCAGAATTTGAAATTAACGAATTTGGTTATTTAATTAAAAAATATTATCCTAATGTAATATTAGGAACTCCATCTTGGTTAGCAGCATTACCTAAAAATAAATATCTTGATAAACTGGATTTATCTTGTATTACTAGAATTATATATGGTGGAGATTCTATGACTCGTGAAGATGAAATAATGTTAAATAATTGGTTAAAAGCACATGGAAGTTCTGCAGTTGTTGAAAAAGGACATGGAATGAGTGAATACTGTGGTTGTGGTTCTTATGCACAACATTCATATAATAAATATGAATCAATTGGAATACCATTACCTAATACAATATACACAGTTGTAAATCCAGATATAGATGATCATTTGGAACCATTAAAATTTAAAGATAATGAAGATATATTAGTGGGGGAACTTGTTGTTTCATCTCTGGCTGTGACGAATGGAATAATAAACGGAGATATAATCGTTCCACATTATTATTTAGATGGTGAAACTTATATTAGAACAAGAGACTTAGTAAGAATGGATAGAGATGGAATATTTTATTTTGATTCTAGAAAAGATCGATCATTTACACGATTTGATGGATATAAAATTAAACCACATGAAATCGAAAAAGTAATTGAGCAAAATGAATTCGTAAAATATTGTCGTATCGTTCCATATTATGATGAGAAAAAAAGAGGCTTAATGCCTAAAGCTCATATTGTGTTAAATATAGATTTATCTTTAGTAGATATGAAACTAATGACAGAAGAAATCGTAAAAAAACAATTTATTAATAATCAAGATATGTCTTCAAGACAAATACCAACTAAAATAAAATATCGAGAATCATTACCGTTAACACCTAATAGTAAAATCGATTATAGTACATTAGTAAAAGAAGGTCTTGATGGAACTGAAATATCAATCAATATTGAAGAGACAAATCTTTCAGTTGGAACAATTGAGATTGTATCTCCACAAAGTGAAAAAAAATTGGTATTAAAATAGGGGATGTGATTGAATGGAAAATATTCAGGGATTTATTGCATTAAATAGTTATGCATTACTTTTAATTCTATTTATTAGTGTCGTCTTTTATTCAAAAAAAAGATTACATTATGTAGAAGACAATACTTATTCTTATTTATTGATAGTGACGATATTGACAACTATTAGTGGAATTATATTGGGATTATTAGTAAATCCTACTTTTAATGTTAATTATACCCTGATTATATTTTGTAATAAAATCTATCTTGTATTTTTAATGTTATGGATATTAGTACTCTCTTTTTATGCATATTATATTTCTATAATAAAAAAAGGTAAAGTTGATAAACTAAGTATTGTTTTTAAAATTATTGGTTTTATTCATACATTTATTATTTTTCTATTACCACTTAACACAATTATAGAAAATAGTATAGCCATAGCAACAGGATTATCTGTAATTTATACATATTTTGTGATAGCGATTGGCTTTTTAATGATTTTTATTTTATTACTCATGGATAGAAAAAATTTTAAAAGTAATAAATATATACCTATTTATTTATTGGCGTTAGTAGGGTCAATAGATTTAGTTGTACAAATACTATATCCAAATTTAAATTATCTAATTAATCCATCTTTAGTATTGATTGTATTATTTATGTATTTTACAATAGAAAATCCAGATATCTTAATAGTAGAAGAATTATATAAAGCGAAAGAATCAGCAGAAATTTCAAACAATGAAAAATCATTATTTTTATTCAAAATAACAAAGAAAATTAGAGAACCACTTCGTGAAATAAATAAGTTAAGTATAGATGCATTAAAGGAAAGTATAATAGAAGAAAAAAATAAAAAGATAGAACAAATCAAAGATACATCAAAAGATTCACTTGCACTTATGAATGAAGTATTAGATATTTCAGAATTAGAAAATAGGAAAATCCCTATTGAAAATCATAAATATAAACCTCTTTATTTGTTTAAAAATATTGCTAGTATGACTAAAATACGTCTTAAAAATAAGAATATAGAATTTAGAGAAGAATATGATAGAAGTATTCCTGAATATTTGTATGGAGATTCATTACGTTTGAAGCAGATTTTAAGTACGTTACTTGAGAATGCTGTTTGTTATACAGAAACAGGATTTATAGAATTTAGTGTAAGTAGTATTATAAAACATGATATTTGTAGGTTAATTATTGAAATAGAAGATTCTGGAGTTGGGATGGATGCGCAAAAAGTAAATCATTTATTTGATAGGGTAGATGATGAGTTAGATGATGGCAAGAAAAAATTAACTTTTGTGAAATTATTAACTGATTTAATAGGAGGAACAATTACGGTAAGTAGTGAACTACATAGAGGAACTAAATTTACAGTAGTAATAGAGCAAAATATTTTTATAGAGCCAAAAAGTAAAACAACAGAATTAGTAAATCAATATAAAACAATATATGCTCATGCTCCAGAAGTATTACTGGTAATATCAAATGAAACATTGAAACAAAAATTGAATTCAATATTAAAAAAATTAAAAATCTCTTATACTTTTGCTTTAACTGGACAAGAGTGTTTAGAAAAAATAAGAAATAAAGAAAAATATCAACTTATTATTATTGAGGAAGATTTGCCCAAATTAAGTAGTATTCATACTTTAGAAAAATTACATATGATAGAAGATTTTTGTGATACATCAGTAGTAATCATTACAAAGTACAATGATATTGCTTCAAAAGATAATTTCATTAGTATTGGTTTTGATGATATCATAACTTTACCAATTATGAAAGATGATGTAAAACAAATAATAGAAAAATATGTAGAGAAAAATAGAATGTAAGAATGATAAAAGTCATTCTTTTATTTGCGCTTTTATATAAAAATAGTGTATAATAAACACTAGAAATGAGGCGGAAAGTTTATGTTTATAGATGAGGTAATTGTAGAGTTATTAGCAGGTACAGGTGGAGATGGATGTATGGCTTTCCGCAGGGAAAAATATATTGAAATGGGAGGACCTTATGGAGGAAATGGTGGAAGAGGAGCTGACATTATTTTTGAAGTAGATGAAGGACTCAATACATTACTTGATCTTCGTTATAAAAAAATAATTAAAGGGGATAAAGGAGAAAATGGTAGTGGGAAAGGAAAACATGGGAAAGGAGCTACTGATATAGTTATAAAGGTTCCAATGGGTACTGTTGTAACTGATTTGGATTCTGGTTATGTAATTGCAGATTTAACAGAAAAAAATGAAAGAGCAATTATCGCTAAAGGAGGGAGAGGTGGAAGAGGTAATATTGCCTTTGCAACTAAAACTAATCCAGCACCTGCTTATGCTGAAAATGGGGAACCAGGAGAACATAGAATGATTAAAGTAGAATTAAAACTACTTGCTGATGTTGGATTAGTAGGACTTCCAAGTGTAGGAAAATCAACATTTATTTCTAAAATATCAGCAGCAAGACCTAAAATAGCAGAATATCATTTTACGACTTTGAAACCTAATTTAGGGGTAGTAAAAACAAAAGATAATAGAAGTTTTGTAGTGGCAGATTTGCCAGGACTTATAGAAGGTGCTTCTTTAGGAGAAGGACTTGGAGATCGATTCTTAAAGCATATTGAAAGAACCAGAGTAATTGCTCATATTATTGATATGGGAAGTAGTGAAGGAAGAAATCCTATAGAAGATTATAAAATTATCAATCAAGAATTAAAAAATTTCAATGATAAAATGATGGAAAAACCTCAAATTGTAATTGCTAATAAGATGGATATAGAAGGTGCAAAAGAAAATTTAGAACGTTTTAAAAAAGAAATAGATGTACCGATTTATCCAATATCAGCTTTATTTGGAGAAGATATTGATGTTGTTTTAATAAAACTTGCTGATATGCTTGATAAATTACCAAAAGAACCACTTTATGATGAAACTAAATTTGAACGTCATGTATTATATAAATTTGAAGAAGAGGAACCATTTAGAATCAAAAATGAAGGAAATGGTGTTTGGGTAGTAACTGGAGAAAAAGTAGAAAAATTACTTCGTATGACTAAATTTAATACCGATGAATCTGCTCTTCGTTTTGCAGGCAAACTTCGTAAAATGGGAGTTGATGAGGAGCTTAGAAAACTAGGAGCTAAAGAAGGAGATACCATTCGAATTTTAGATTTAGAATTTGAATATAAAGAATAAAAAAGGTAGAAAGGTGTTTTATGATAGAATTAGAAAAATATCATGCAATATTAACAGATGATTATCCATTTTTTATTCATAAATATTTAAGTTTAACAATTATGCAGAAATTAAAGACAAGAGGACAATTCTGTGGAGCTGATTATACCAAATTATTTCCAGTTAGATATCGTTATAGTAGATTTGATCATTCTGTTACTTGTGCATTAATGACTTGGCATTTTACCCATTCAAAAAAAGAGACAATTGCTGCGTTGCTACATGATTTAGAAATGCCTGTTTTTAGTCATTGCACCCTTTATGTAAAAGGTGATTATGAGAAATAAGAAAGTGCAGAATTGGATTTAAAAGAAATCTGAGAGTCTTCTAAAGAACTATTGGAATGTTTAAAAGAAGATGGAATTTCTATATCTGATATTGTTCCTCTTACACAGTATTCTGTTGTTGATATTGAACGACCTGGGATTTGTGTAGACCGTTTAGATGGGGTTCTGCACACCAACTTAATTTGGTTACAAACTTGGGAGATTGAAGATGTGAAACGAGTCTATCAAGATATGAAGCTTTTGAAAAATGAGCATGGTAAAGAAGAAATTGGATTTCGTTCACTAGAACAAGCTGAATATTTTTATACTGGAGCTCATACTTACAGTATTGTTTTACAACAAAATGAAGATCGTTTGATGATGCAACTAGTTGCGGATGTATTAAAAAGATTAGTTCAAAATGGAACGATTTCTTTAGATGATTTTTATCATCTTAGTGAAGAAGAGATTATTAAGATGATTGAAAAAAGTGAATGTAGTGAATTATGGAATCATTTTACTTCTTTGGAAAAAATTGAAAGAAGTGAGGAATATCCACAAGATGCTATGTATATGATAGAGTCATTCAAAACAAAAAAGAGATATGTTATCCCTTTATGTGAATATCATGGAAATATCGTTCGTCTAAATGAAATATCAGAAGAATGTAGTAAGCTTTTAAGAAAATATCACAGTTATAAAGATTTTAAATATGCATACATAAAAAAATAAAGGATTAACCTTTAAATGTATCACCTATTTTGGTATTAACTAGATAAGTATATGGAAATTCATAAGTATAATAAGCTTTTTTAACACTTATCAAATTCCATGGCTTTACAACATTTTGATAAAGAATTGTATGATTTTTATCTGTCATAATAACAAGGATGGGAACTTTCATAAAAAAGGTATGAATACTATTACAATGTGGAAAACATAACGCATTTTTAATATTTTTCTGAAACATAAAACCAAGTAATCTATCTTTAAAAGAAGTACAATTTTTAATTTCTATTTTTTTATTTGACATAGTTATCACCATGTTTACTATAACATAGAAAAAAGTATTTGACAAATAGGGTAAAACAGTATAAACTATAATTAGAGTAATTGGAGGTAAAAGGTATATGAGAGTATTGAATCAAAAAGGACAAGCATTGGTAGAATATGTACTAATTATCGCAGTAATTAGTGTTGTGGTAATTAGTGTTGTAAAATTATTTGGCGGATATTTACAAGATTCTATGACAAAATCATCATGTGCCTTAATTGATAAAGTATATGTAGAAGGTGCAAAACCAGGAGATGGACAGTGCGTAGATCCATAGGAAGATATGAAAATATCTTTTTTTCTTTCAAATATGATAGAATTATACCTAAATGCTTTTTATAATAGAAGAAATTGATAGAATAACAGCCGATGAATTAATTATGGAGTATACGATAGAAAAAGCAAGAAATGGTTATAGTCCAAGTTTTACTATTTCTGAATTTCTGGATTTTTTTAATTTTTTTTGAAAGAGAAATGGAAGTAGAGGATGTAGTTGATGATGGTAACAAGTTAATAGAACGTTTTTTGGAAAGGGAAGTGCCAAAGTAAATGGCATCAAATTGATAATGTTACTGGAAAAAAATTACCTACCCCTCACTTTGATTTTATAGAAGAATCAGGACTAGTTAAAATAAATTATCGTTTTAGAAGTGTTGATACATATTTTGGTACATATTTAACAGAAAAAATAAAAAGTATTTAGAGCGAATGGCAAAGAAAAGAATTGCTACTTTATATCAAAAAGATAAAAGTTTAAGAATTATGAATTATAGTTATAAAGAATTATTACCTTATTCAAATTTTCTTTCTTTCATGAGAGATTATCAAAACTATGCAAGTTCTTTCTGCATTTTTAATCAGTATAATGGAAGAAGAAATTTAGAAATCTCTGTAAGGGATAATTCATTGTTAGAAACACATAAGGTAGATTATGGTTGTTATTCTGAATGTAAAGCTACACCAGTTTCAATTGGTAACAAAGAAGTAAAAAAATTAGTTTATGAATTAAATAAAATTCAAAAATAGAAAAATCTACATAATTATGTGTAGATTTTTTCTTATAAATATTTATTATAGTATTCTTCTAGTGTTAAATTTTCATTATAAATAATCGTTGCAACTTCCATTCCAACATAACGGTAATGCCAAGGCTCATATTTAAAGCCAGTAATATGCTCTTTTCCTTTTGGATATCTAAGAATAAATCCGTATAAATGTGCATTTTCTTTTAACCAAGGAAATTCAATAGAAGATTCAAATTCATCATAATCGTCATTAGAACCAGCTACATCTACAGCTAAACCAGTTTGATGTTCTGAATGTCCTGGTTTTGCAGAACATTCTAGTGCATATGCTTCACCTTTTTCATTTGTATATTCTTCAAATAATTTTTTTTGATAATCATAATCACGATAAGCAGAAGTGGCTACAATTTTATATCCTAAATTTTTCGCATCTTCACTTAATTGTTCAAAAGCTTCTTTTGCTTCTTTTCTAAGACTTTTATTTTCATAGGCATAAGAAGTCGAAATAATTTCTAAATCATTTGGAACATAATTATTATTCAATTGATAATTTTTATTTACTAAAACCATAATGGCATCGGGATTATCTATTTGTTTTATATTTTCATAAAAATTCTGTCCAAATAAATCTATATCTTTGGTATAGAAAAGTAGAATTAAAATAGCTAATACAATATAGATTGCATATCGAAATTTTTTTTCATTCATATAGTCATCACCACTATATTATATGCATGAAGAAAAAAAATAGGAGCAAGTCCTAAATCTTGAATTATGAATTTGTTTGATTGGTATTTTGTCTTTTATTTATAAAAATATAACAAGTATTATCGATGATAATTTTGTATGTTTTTATTTTTTTATTATTTAAATGAATAAACTTTATAACATATAACATACTACCAACTTCTTTCTAACGTTCATAATATCAGAAATTGGAAAATTATGGTATTTTTTTATGTGAATTATTATTTTTTTACGTGAATTTTTTATTTATTCTTCTGTTTATAGTGTTGTTCTTTAATAAATCTAGCATGAGATACAATTTGATTTAATTCTTCTTCAGTTAATTCATCATCTTTATCAAAAATAATTTTAATACATTCTTTTTCACTAAGTTTTTGTAGTCTATGTTCTAATTCATCATCAGAAATAGTTTTATTTTTGACAATGCTAACATTATCATTGCTACGTAAATCAGTTAATATAAAGTCATCGACTGTGATTTGAAAATAATTAGCAAGTTTGGCGATATCAATTGCATTTGGTTCTCTAGCACCATCTTCCCAATAATGAATTGCTACATTTGTTTTGTTACAGATAGCTGCAATATCATTTAAAGATTTTCTCTTTTTCGTGCGTAGGTATTTTAAATTAGAGGAAATGAAGGTTTTTTCTTTGCTCATACATAAAGTTCTCCTTTCCTTTTTATAGTAACATTGTTTGGATAAAAATGCAATCTTGTTTATAAATTGCTATAATAATATTGACTTAACAATTTGTTAATTGTATAATGGGGATAATTGGAGGTAATAAAATGAATTGTTGTAAGTAGTATAGTAAAAATAATATTTTTTTAATTCAATAAAATAACAAAATGTTAAAATGGAGGGAAAATGTGGAATAGAATAATTGATTTGTTTCATCATAATGTAGTAAATTTAAAAAGAGATAAAGATGATACATATAATGAGTTATTGGTTATAATTAAACTTTTAAGACAGGAGATAGACAACATTGCAATGTCTAGAGATATGTATTTGAATAATTGTCGCAAAAAAACACTGGAAATAGAAAGATTAAAAAATGAAAATGTAATTTTAAAGCAAAAAATTAAATGAATGTTATAATATAGAAAGTAATATTAGAAAAGGAGATAGAATTTATTTAGGATGAGGTAATTTTATTAAAACTTTGATTTCATTAAAAAAAAACGTTAGTGGTTAATTCTTCTAACGTTTTTTGAACATAAAAAGATAATTCATAAAATTATTTTATTTCGTGGTTATCTTTTTTATAGATTTTTTTTAATATAGGATTGTGACATGACATTCTCTAGTTTTATATTATTATTAAATTTTATAATATTGTTTTGGTAATCAAATTTTGCTAGTTGTTTATTTATGATACAAGAACGACTTACTTTAATAAATTTATCATTTAGTTGACGTTCAAATTTACTTAGAGATTCATAGGTAGTGAATGTTTGTTTTTTGGTTTGAAATAATAATTTTTGTGATACTTTAGATGTTTGAATATAAAGTAATTCGTCAAGATCAATGATGCAAGTTGTATGTGAGTCAACAGTAATTGTAATTCGTCTATTTGTTTCAATAAATCTTTTATTATTTTCTATAATTTGTAGTAATTCTTTTTGGAAATCATCAAACTTATTGATTAAAGCATCATATCTAAAACATGATTTTGCAACTCTGTGAAGATATTTTTTTTCATGCTCTGTTATAAAGACAATAATTGAATTACGATCAAAATTTCTTATTTTACTTGCAACAATAATACCGTTTTGTAGTTCTGTTTCTATGTCTAGAATATAAAATTTATTTTTTATACTCTCATTGTTTGCAATTTTAAAGAAAGCATTTGTGTATCCGTTAAAAACTCTAATTGATTCGTATTCTGTATTTGTTGAAATAAATTTTTTTAATTGTTGTAAGAAAAAAGAATCATTATCACAAATAATAAAGTTAAACATAAAAATCCGCCCCAATACTACTAGAGCCCCCTAATATATATTTATAACATTATTTTTTGCAATTAGCAACTAAAAATGCTATATTTCTATGGATAAGTGTAAATTTATATTATAAAAAAATAGGCATAAATCCTATTTAACATAATATTCATAGTATTCATCAAAAGTGATGTTTAATTGTTTTATTTTTGTGGCAGCCTCAACTCCAACATAGCGATAATGATATGGTTCATAACTAAAACCTGTAATTTTTTCTTTTCCATTTGGATAACGTAATATAAATCCATATTCATGAGCATGATTTTTAAGCCATCTGAATTCTTCTGTTCTTTCAAATTTGCTTAAATCTGCTTCACTATCATTTACAATGTCGATTGCAAGGCCTGTTTGATATTCTGAATATCCAGGCCTAGTAGAAATAGTATCATTGATGTAAGTATCATTTAATTCTTGATGACTTTGATAAGCATTTTTTATATAAAGGTTTAAATCTTCTTCTTTAGCAGCATTAGCCATTTTTTTAAATGAGTCATATAATATTTGAAGTGTTTCATTTGCTTCGCCATATTCTTTTTCGATGATTGTTAAATTAGTTGGAATATAGGAATCATCAAGATAATAGTATTTATTTACAAGTATTAAAGCACCTTTTGTAAAATCTGCACTTTGAGTATTTGTATAATAATCATAATCAGTATTACTATTGACCCTAGCAACAGTAGTAGCATAATCAACTTTATTATTTGTATAATAAGAAATATAACGTTTTAGATTTTTTTTGATAAAATATTTTTCTTTTAGAAAATGATCAATTGATTCATCATATATCATAGTAACTTCATCAATATCTTGATTTACAAATAATATAATTTTTTCTTTTTCTAATTCAGAATTTTCATTTTGATAGGCGATGTATCTTGTGAGACGATTTGGTTCAAAATTTTCAGTATAGAAAAATTCAAGCACATCATGTATTATTTCTATATTACTATTTTGAAGTCCATGATTAACTACCATGACAAGCTCATAAAATGAAAGGTTGTTATTTTTTTGATAAAATGCAATGTATTCTGAAAAGTTACTAACTTGAAAATTTTTTTCTTTTAGTAATGGATAAAGTTCTTCAGTTGCTAAGAAATATTCTTGCGTTTCTTTTGATAGATTTTGTATCCATGATACCTCAGTTTCTGAAAAGCCTTTATTTTTTAAATTTATTTTACTCGTTGGATAAAATTTAATTATTAAAATAGTAGCAATTACAATGACAGCAATCAATAAAATGATTATTTTTAATATTTTTTTCTTTTTTCTCTTTGTGAGATAAATGCGATTTGATAAGAACATATTTTATTTCACCCTAATTATTATACTATAGATTTTAAATTTTATAAAGCTTAGAAATATGATTTTATATAAAAAATAGGAAGGAGTCCTATTTTAAATAATATTCATAATATTCTTCAAAGGTGATATTTTTTTCATGAATTTCAGTAGCGATATCAATTCCTACATAACGATAATGCCAAGATTCATATTCAAAACCTGTAATATTTTCTCTTCCTTTTGGATAGCGTAATATAAATCCATATTTATAGCAATTTTGGCTCATCCAAGTAAATTCTTCTGTATCTTCAAAATTTGCTGATGGATTATTAAAACTAGCAACATCAATGGCAAGTCCAGATTGATGTTCTGAATGTCCAGCTCTAGCAGCAATACTATCAGCTTTACTTTGTCCATGTGTTAGTTTATAATCATTATAAAATTCATTTTGCCAATCATAAGTTCTGTAAGATGAATTGATAATAATTGTATGTCCGTCTGCCTTTGCAGCATTAAATAAACGTTTAAATGCATTGTAAGCTTCTTCTCTTAAACTGTTGTTATCATAAGCATACATGGTAGAGCATGGAACAATATCATTAGGTGCATAATCTTTTCCAAGTTCATAATGCTTATTTACTATTAAACTATAATTTTTTGATGTATCTGTTTTTTCTATATTTTCATAAAAGTTATAATCTGCATTGGCATTTACTATACTAATTACATCTGATATCTTTTCTTTTTCATTTTTATCAATATAGGCTAAATATCTCTCTAAACGATCAAACATAAAATATTTTTGAATCAATAAATTTGGAATTGATTTATGATATTCCCGTTTCAAAATAATATTTGATTCTTCATTTTTAGTATTATCTAATATTGTTTGTGTTTCTTTTTCAGTATATCCTATTTTTGTTAGTTTATATTCTATTGTCTTTTTCAGTTTTATATCTCTTATAATGCCAAATATTCCAACGATAATTGCAATTAAAATCGCAAAAGCAATAATAATTCTATCTTTTCTTAATTTTAATTTTTTTTGAGTCATATCATCACCATTTTAATTATACTATACTTTGTCAAAAAAAGTAATATAGAAAGAATTTGAAATACATATTTTTTTTAAAATTTCATATCTTGTTACTAGAGGTGAATCATGAAAAAAATTGTCATATTATGTATTTGTTGTTTATTATTTATTGTACCTTTTCATGTACAGGCAGAAGAAGAAAATCAAACTAATATTGGCTTAGCAAAAAATGCAAAATCTGCAATTATAATTGAAGCGAGTACTGGAACCATTTTATTTGAAAAAAATGCACATGAAAAGTTAGCACCTGCTTCTATGACTAAAATGATGTCTATGTTACTCATTGTAGAGAGTATTGATAAAGGTATTATTAAGTGGGATGATATGGTTACGACATCAGAAAATGCATCAGGTATGGGAGGAAGTCAAATTTTACTTGAAACAAATGAACAGATGAGTGTAAAAGATTTATTTAAAGGAATTGCAGTTGCAAGTGGTAACGATGCAGTAGTGGCTATGGCTGAGAAAATAGCTGGAACAGAGGAAAATTTTGTGACTATGATGAATAATAGAGCAAAAGAATTAGGTCTTAAGAATACAAATTTCAAAAATCCTCATGGATTAGAAGAAGCAAATCATTATTCTAGTGCTTATGATATGGGAATGATTGCAAAAGAACTTGTAAAACATGAAGAAATATTTCAATATACATCTATTTATGAAGATTATTTAAGGAAGGGAACAGATAGAGAATTATGGCTCGTGAACACAAATAAACTAGTTCGTTTTTATAAAGGGGTAGATGGACTTAAAACTGGATATACAAAAGAAGCAGGATACTGTTTAACTGCAACAGCGAAAAAAGATGGAATGAGAATTATTACTGTTGTCATGGGAGAAGAGGATGCAAAAGTAAGACAACAGGAGACAACTGAGATGCTTGATTATGCATTTGCGCAGTATGAAGTAGAACAATTACTTTCTACAAAAAGTGAACTTGGAAAAGTAGAAGTTGAAAAAGGTAAATCAAAATATTCTATAATTGTACCATCAGAAGAAGTAAATTTATTACATAAAAAAATAGATCAAAAAAAGAGTGCAACTTACGAATTACATGTAGGCAAAATAAAAGCTCCAGTAAAAAATGGTGATGTTGTTGGAACACTTGATATTAAAGAAGACGATAATGTTGTAAGGAAAATTTCTGTTACAGTAAAAGAAGATATGTTGAAAGCAAGTTTTTTAGATCTTTATTTACGCTATTTAAAAGATATATTTAGTGGTGATATTATTTTCTAAAATACAATTTATATTATAGAATTGTTTAATAAGTAGTACTCTATTTTAAATAAAAATATAAAAAATAGATTATGATTATACTTTGAAAAAGAATATTATATGATGTAACTTTGGTTATAAGAATTCAATTTAAATCGACAGGAGACAGTTATTTTTAGCGATGTGAGTGTGTAATAAGTTAAAATAGATTATATATTCAAAATGTTAGACTTATTTTGTTAGATGTAAAATGTGATAGGAAATCATCATAAAATATCATAAAGTGATGATTTTTTCT
>CANSDD010000026.1 GCA_947645535.1 uncultured Mycoplasmatota bacterium | reverse complement strand
TCTTACAAATTCTATAAAGTTTTCTATTTCAAAGTAATTTACTCTTTGTTTCTGTATTTTTATAAATTTAAAAATGACTTTCATTTTGAAAATCATTTTAATAATCCAATAATTCTATTTTTAATTGTTTCATAATCAAAATTTAAATAAGATAATACTTCATCTTTTGTTCCACTTGCTCCAAATTTATCTACTGTAATCAAATATTTAGAATCATAAACAAAACTTTCCCATCCCATTTTACTTCCTGCTTCTATTACAATATTACGTACTCCTTTAGGTAACACTGTATCACGGTAAGTCTTTTCTTGCTCTAAAAATAATTCTCTACATGGCATACTCACAACTCTTAAATCAAGACCACTAGTTTGATATAATTCTTCACTTATTTGTAC
Source organism: uncultured Mycoplasmatota bacterium (assembly GCA_947645535.1). GTDB lineage: Bacteria > Bacillota_I > Bacilli_A > RF39 > UBA660 > MGBC102946. The sequence continues at coordinate 16,589 of CANSDD010000026.1, read as the reverse complement.
TGCACTAGCTACTTCAGAACCTGTTGCAATCATAATTCCATGTAATACACTTTTTTCACGTTTTACAATATATCCACCACGTTTTACTTCATCTTTATTACTACTGGCAAGTGGATTTACTTCTACTCTAGATAAAATTAAACTATTTGGATGTCTACTATTTAAAATATATTCCCAACTTCCCAATATTTCACTCGCATCAGCTGGTCTAAATACATAATGATTTGGAATAGAACGAAGGCTCACTAATTGTTCTACTGGTTCATGAGTTGGTCCATCTTGTCCAACATTAATTGCATCATGTGTAAATATATAAGTAACTGGCAAATTCATAAGTGCTGACATACGAACAGCTGGCTTTAAATAATCTGAGAATACTAAAAATGTAGATCCAAATGAACGAAGCCCTGATAATGCAAGTCCATTTAATATCGAACCCATAGCATGCTCTCTTACTCCAAAATAGATATTTCTGCCTGTTCTATTACTAGAACTAAAATCTCCTAAATCATTTAAATATGCTTTGGTAGAACTAGCTAAGTCCGCACTTCCTCCTACCCAATACGGAATTTTAGGTGCAATTAAATTCATAATTTTCCCATTTAATACTCTAGTAGATTCTTTTTTATCAAAATCAAGAACAATATCACTGAAATCAACCTTAGTATCTTTCATAAATAAATACTGTAAATCTGTTGTATTTCCTTCTAATGTATTTGTCACATATTCACGATAATTATTTGCCCATTCTTCATATTTTTTACCACTTCTACTTGTAATTTTTCCTCTAAAATCTGTTCTTGCCTTTTCATCTACATAAAATGCTGAATCAGGTAATCCAAAACTTGTTTTTAACTGCGTAATATCTTCTTTTCCAAGTGGCTTTCCATGTATTTCATTTGTACCTGCTAAAGCTGATCCTATTCCAATAATCGTTTTTATTTCTATAATAGCTGGTTTGCCTGCACCTTTTGCTTTTTCTATTGCTTTATTGATATCTGATACAACTAATCCATTTTTTACTGTATCTGTATACCACCCCATAGCACTAAATCTTCCAAGTACATTTTCTTTAAATGTCACATCTGTTTTTCCATCTAAAGAAATATCATTAGAATCATATAAAATAATTAAATTATCTAAATTAAGTGTTCCAGCAAGAGAGGCTGCTTCATAACTAACCCCCTCCATTAAGTCTCCATCTCCACATAAAGCATAAATTCGGTAGTTAATTAAGCTTCTTTCTTTATCAAATTTTCCTTTCTTTGGAATTTTATATTTTGCTTCTGCCATTTTCTCCGCTATAGCCATTCCTACTGCTGATGCAACACCTTGACCAAGTGGACCTGTGGACATATCTACACCTGGTGTTACACCTACTTCTGGATGTCCTGGCGTTTTAGACATAATTCGTCTAAAATCTTTCAAATCTGTAAGTGTTAAATCATAACCTGCCATATAAAGTGTTGCATATAGGAGTGCTGAACCATGACCAGCTGACATAATAAAGCGATCTCTATTTACCCAATTTGGATCACTCATACTGACATTCATGTGATTTGCATATAACGTATAAATAATTGGAGCAGCTCCAAGGACAATTCCAGGATGTCCACTTCCAGCTTCATTTATCATATCAATTCCAAGTGATTTTATATTATTGATTGTTTCTCTTTCCATTTTATTCACCCTTCTTATAGTATGTATCAATTATACCAAAAATAGAACCATATTTCTATAGTTCTACTCTATTACTATGATAAAAAGCTGTAAAGTCGCTATTTTATGCTTTTTTTGTATATACGATAGTATCTTTTTCTTTCCCAAATGTATCAATTTGCCTCTTTTCATTTGCTATTTCTAATTCAAACATTTCTTTCAAAAGCAAATAAGTTTCTCTATAAATATTACTTACTTTTTGTTTCGAATATTGCTTATAATTTTTTATAACATCTTGCATTCTAGCACCTTTCAAAACGCCTTGTACATTTGAAGATTCCGCTTTGGATGCGAATAAAGATCGGATACTATTTCCAAAGAAGTAGTCTAATACAAATACTCCATCCACACTTAAATTTTGTTCATAGATGACTCTTAATTGCTCTATTTTTTTTCTAAATAATTCCTCATTACATCCACAATCCATTTGATAAATAAAAAGTAAAACATTAGTTATATCAATATATTCAAACATCTCTTTTGGATGATTTAAAAAATAGGTTAAAATATCACCATTCACTAATGAAATTTTTACTTTCTGAAGCTGTTCTTTTAAATGATAAAAATCTGTTTTATTTTTTATATATGGAAGCGATTGACGTATCAATTTAATAAAACCTCCACAAGTTTTAAATAAATTATCCCCTAATACTCTACTACTATAATGAGAAAACAAATATTCACAAATTTTTCTACTTTCTTCTTCTTCTACTGTAAATCCTTCTCTTACTATTTTAAATACATCTGGTGAAAGAAAGATTTTTCGATTACTATCTACTAAAAATCCTTCAAATTCTTTTGGTTCAAGTGTTAAAATACTAGCTTTTCGAAGATGATAAACAAAAGTTTGATGAGGATTAATATCTACTGCAGTAATATTTTCTACTCCTTTTGATGAAAGTTCAAATACAGAATCTCCTGCTCCTAATACACAACAAGCATTTTTAACATTTTCTGGTAGTATTTTTGCAATATAACTTTGATTTTGAGTAGTAACCAAATATGGTTTTTCATTATAGAAAAAAAGATTTTCTATCATCATTTTTAATTCATTTATTTGATTCATAACGTTCCCCCCATTTGTTAGAATATAGTATACATTGTTTTTATAAATTGGCAAATTCTTATAATGTGTTCTTATTATTTTATTATTAAAGTAAACTTTTAAAAAATAAATCGTTTAGAAAAATACTATAACATCATATTCATTAAAATTTTATGCAACTAAAAAGTTCTTTTTTTATAAGAACTTTCTATTTACTTAATTCACATTTATAAGTAGATAATGAGCATTTAACTAATAAACCAACTTGGTCAGTATTATGTATACTTCCTCTATAATATATATTATCTGAATCAACTTTCTCAATAGAAGAATACAGAACATAGTTTTGTGGGTTAGAAGATATAGATGTATTATCTAATCTATGCATCAAATCTATTTTTTCATACTTTTCTTCATTAAATTTATATTCCCATAAAGTGGCACCAGAATTTCTTACAATAAATAACCGTTTTTCACCAGAGTATTTATCATAATCAAAATATGTATATTTTTCTGGATTAGTAAGATCTGAGTAATAACTGTTTACACTAAATTCGTCTAATAATATATAATCATTATCTCCTATTTTATAAAAGATTGCATTATCTCTTCCTTCTGCAATTTCTGGACTAATATCTGCTACAATATAAGTTTCTTCTCCTTTTTCAGAATAGAAAGTGTGCGAATTAATTTCTTTAAACTTTTTAATATCATAATGTTGGTAATTTTCATATCTATTACTTTTATCACTACAACCACATAATAACAAAATTAATAGTAATGAAATAAATTTTCTTTTCATACATAATCACCACTGTAATTATAACATATGTTTATCTTAATACCAATCTTTTTCATTACCAATCTATTTTCAAAAAAAATTGCTAAAAAATTAAATAACTAATTTCTAGCAACTTCTACTTCTTTTTTCTGTTTTTCTCTTTTTGAATAAATACATCCACAATAATCTTGTCTATACAAATGATATAATTTAGATAATTCAATGGATTTCTTATACCCATTTTTCTTTTTAAAATCAGAATGTAAATAAGAAACTTTATATTTTTCTTCTAAAAAACTACCAATTTGATTTAATTTATCACTTTTTTTATAAGGACTTAATGTTAATGTTGTTGTAAAATAATCAAAATTTAATTTTTTAGCTATTTTTGCAGTTTCTTCTAATCTTTTATAATAGCACTTAATACATCTAGCACCACCTTCAGGCTCTTCTTCTAAACCTTTTGTTAATGTATAAAATTCCTTTGGATTATAATCTCCTTCAAAAAAATGAATTTCATTCTTAACAGGTAATTCAAATATTAAGCGCTTTTGCTCTTCTACTCTTTTCTGGTATTCTTCACTATCTGTGATATTAGGATTATAATAAAATATCGTGATTGAAAAATATTCAGATAAATATTCAAGCACATAACTACTACAAGGAGCACAACAACTATGGAGTAATAGTGTTGGAATTTTTCCTGCTATTTTTAATTGTTCTATTATTTTGTCTAATTCTTTTTGATAATTGATATTCATAATTTACATTCCTACAAAAGCCATATATGCCATAAAGATTGTAAATAGCCCTGTAATAATCCAACCATTGATTTTTTCAAAATTACTAGAACGATATTTTACTCCTAGTGCAATGGTAATAAGAGTTCCACCAATTAAACCTCCAATATGAGCAGCATTATCTATTCCGCTTACCATAAATCCAAACAATAAATTTAGTAAAATAAGTGGAATCAATTGAGATTTCATAACATTTCCTAAATAAACACGATAATGATATCCAAAATATAGCATAGCTCCAAATAAGCCAAAAATTGCACCTGATGCTCCTACACTAGCACCATTAGTAAATAGCATAGACATCAAATTTCCAGCAATCGCACTAAATAGATAAATACATAAAAATTTAAATTTTCCAAAGAAACTTTCTAACTGTGGACCTATTACATAAAGACAATACATATTACAAAGAAGATGTAATATTCCAGCATGTATAAATGCACTTGTAAGTAATCTATAAACTTCTCCTTGTCTAATCAAATCAGCAATATTTGCTCCATATACCGCTACAGTATCAATTCCATATGCCATTTCAAAAATAAAAACAATCATGTTAATAGCAATCAATAAATACGTAATAATTGGCTTTTTCATTTTAAAAACATCTTCCATTTTTTCAGTATCCTCTTGATTCTTTTTATTTAAATCTTCTGTTATTTTTAAGAAAAGTTCCAATCCTTTTTCTTTAAAATCTATTTCTTCAAATATTTTAGGAAAACGATTCTTTACTTCATCATATTTTTCTAAATCTTCTATTTTTTCTACCTGTGCAAGTAATACAGGAGAATCATTTGCTTGAAATTTATTTAAATGAACATTTTCACCTAAATTTAAGAAAATACTAAGTGCATTCATTTTAAAAGAAAATGTTTTACGTTTTATTCTTTTCATAATCTGTTTTGTTTTAAATAAGTCAAAATTCAATTGTTCATCATTATGAATATAATTAGATACAATACGAACAATTTTACAATCACTATCTAAATTTTCTAACCATATTTCATTTTGAGCACCATGTAAAATAATTGGACTATATCCTTCTTCAGTTATAAAGTAATGCAAAAGACGCATTACTAATTCATCATTTTTACTTAAAATTATTTCTTCCATATTCGCTCCTCCAGTCGCTTTTATCATTATACCAAATACAATGGATTTGTCAAAATTAGAATATCATAAGTTTTTTTTCATAAACTATCCATAGGAGGACTCTATGAAAAAAATATTATTATTTTTTATTATTCTTTTACCTTGGTTTATTAGTAGCTTATTTGGAATTGATAAATCCTTTTATCAATCTCTAAATTTACCTTTTTTGGCTCCAAAACCAATTATTTTTGGAATTGTATGGCCTATATTATATATACTCATTACCATAAGCATTTATATGATTATCAAAAGTTATGGAATGAAGGAAAATAAAGAATATAGAAACATTTTAATTACCAATTACATTGCTAATCAACTTTATACAATTTTATTTTTTCATTTTCATTCTTTATTTTTTAGTTTCGTTGATACAGTAATTGTGTCAATTAGTACACTATTTCTTTATTATGAAACAAAAAGTTTAAATGAAAAAAGCTCAAAATTTCTACTTCCTTATCTTTTTTGGAATCTTTTTGCAGTAATTCTTAGTATCAGTATTTATTTTCTGAATCTTTAATTACTTCCAAGACATGTATAAAACATTCTGCTAATTCTGAAGAAAATTTCATATATTCTTGCGTACTGGGATGAATAAATCCTAGTTCTTTAGCATGTAGACATTGCCCACTATCATCTATTATTTTTCTTTTTCCATAAACTGGATCATTTACAACAGGATATCCTATATAATTCATATGTACACGTATCTGATGTGTTCTACCAGTTTCTAGTTCTAGTTCAATTAACGTTGCTTTTGAAAAACGTTCTATCACTTTAAAGTGAGTAACAGAATGTTTTCCATTTGCGACTACCGCCATTTTCTTTCTGTCAGATGTATCTCTTCCAATAGGTGCATCAATTGTACCAGTATCATGAGGAATAACTCCCCAAACCAAAGCTATATATTTTCTATGTGTACTTTTCTCTTCTAATTGTCTGGCCAAATGTTCATGTGCTTTATTATTTTTGGCTACTACAAGTAATCCTGTTGTAAATGCATCAATTCGGTGTACAATACCAGGACGAAATTCACCATTTAGATTACTTAATTCCTTTGAATGATATAAGAGAGCATTGACTAATGTACCATGTGTATTTCCTATTGCAGGATGGACAACCATCCCATTTGGTTTATTTACAACAATAATATCTTCATCTTCATAAACAATATCAAGTGGAATATTTTCTGCTACTGCATTCATTTCTTCCTCTTCTAATTCTCCTACTTCTAATATATCTCCCATTTTTACAGAAGTACTATTTTTCACTGGACTACCATTTAATAAAACTAAATTTTGACTAATCATCTTTTGAATTTTGCTTCTACTCAAATCTAGTTCTTCCATAAGATATTGATCAATTCTTTTTTTATTTATTATTACTTCTAACTTCTTCATGTTTCTCTCCTTTCCATAGAGATAAAACAACAAAAAATACACCTATTACAATACAAATATCCGCAATATTAAATACTGGAAAATGATATCCAAATAAAGTAAAATCAAAAAAATCTATAACATATCCTCTAAACATTCTGTCAATTAAATTTCCAAATATTCCACCATATAATAATCCATAACTAATTATCTCTAATATGTTCAAATTTTTTTCTTTGATAAAAAAGAAATAAAGAGCAAAAACCGCAAGAATAGAGATGATAATTAAAAATATTTGATTACCTGCAAGTAAACTCCAAGCAGCTCCTTCATTTCTAACATATGTAATTGAAAAAAAAGATGGAATTATAGTTATTGTTTGTCCTAAATAAAAAATTTTATCTAATAAACTTTTAAACAATTGGTCTATTAAAAAGCAAACAACTGAAATAATTAAAATCTTTTTTTTCATAAAATCACCTTCATTCATTATATCAAAAAGAAAAGAAAAAGACTAGCTTTTCATTTCATCTTAATTCAATAATATAAACTTAAAAAATGATACAAAAAACAAATAAAACTTTATACTCAAATATAAAATTCTATTTGTAATATTTTTTAATTTATTTTTTTGCCAAATAAAATCGTTTTATTTCCTCTGATGATAGTGTAAAGCTACTTAATTCTTGTAAAAATTCTTTATAAGCTTTTGCTTTACTTAGTGTATCTATTCCTTCTATATCTAAGCTTTGAATCATAGAGTCAAAATTAGTTTCTACCCTTTCTAATTCTCTATGTTCATTGATAGGAGGAAGCTCTATACCTTTTTCATCACAAAAGTCTTTATGTTCTAATAAATAATTTTCTAATTCTACAATATCTTTTTCTATATTTTCTATCAGTGTTTTTACTGCACTTTTGCTAATAGTAGTATGACTACCTAAAAGAGAATATAATTCTGCTTTCTTTTCATAGTCACAACTTCCACCATATTTTCTGGGTTCAAGCTCTATTCTAGCTTCTTTATATGCTTCATAAGTAAGAACAACAATATCAATTATTTGATTTTGTACTACTAATAATTGTGATCTTTCAAAAGAGTCAGAAGCAAAGTGATAATATTCTTCTTCATCTTTTGAAAATGTGAACAATAAGTCTGTTAATAGACTTTGCTCTTTCATTAAATGTCTTGCATAGTCTTCCCAACTAGCATATTTTGGATATTTTCTTAAAATGTCAGTTTGCACGCTTTCAGGAATCCCAGACAATATATTCCAAAATGATTGTATTCTTCCCATTCCATTCATTTTATCAAAACTACTAGGAATTTTCACAAAATTTGGTTTGATACAAATCACATTACCTCTTGTTGATTCTGGACTAATTATTGGAGCACAAATGCGAAATAAATCTTGTATTTCAAGGGCACGAAAAGTTGTTTTTATGGCTTTTTGATATGCTGAATTCAATTTTTCTATTTTTTCTTTATACTTTTTTCCTTTTCTTGTAATAAAATTAGAATGTTCTTTCAAGCTTCTTAAAGTTGCATAATAGGAATCTAATTCATTTTCCAAATCAATCATCGTTTCATATTGTATTAATCTTCTTATTTCTGTTTTTAAAAATGGATTTATTACTTCCTCTGTAGCATTTACTCCAGCCAATCCATGTATAATACGATATCTATTATGTCTTTCTTCTGCGCAAAAGAAATTGTCATAATCTGGATTTTGCAAAATTGCTTGGGATTTTTCTAACTGTTCATATTTTACAGCCAGTTTAGAAAGTGCATTTTTTATTTTTTCTATTAAATCTTGTTCATCTTTTTCAATTACTGCTATTGTTTTTAAGGTTTCTAACATGAAATTTGCCTCTTCCCCTATCAAAGCCTTAATTTTTTGTTTTAATGCCTCTTTCGCCGCATCTTTATTAGACATTGTTTTTTCTAATTCTATCTTTTCTTGTTCCAATTGTTCTAACATTGCTTCTATTTCTTTTTTTTCAGTTTCTAAATTATTTTTCATTTGCCCCTCTAGTAAAGTAACCTCTTCTCCATTTTGAAATGCTTGATATGTATCAAAAAGCATTTGATATGTATCTCCAGAAAAACGCTCTCTTTCTAATTTCTTTTGAATTTTAAATGGTAAATCAGTATAAAACTTAGTATTCATCATTGTAATTTTTTGAAATAAATATTTTATAATATTACTAGGAGTTGTAACATCAAAACGATTATCTAGCAATTGATAAAATGCACTTTCTTCACAAAGAAGCTTCCCCACTAATTCCCATTTTGCCTCTTCTGAATAGAGAGCAACTTCTCGAGAGTTTTGTAATAACTGTGCAATTTCAGCGGCTATTTTAGTGATTGTTTCTGCATTAGAAGAAATATTTTGTATTTCACACTCCATCAATAAAGCAAATTCTATATCTTTTTCTAAAGATTGTGGTAAATCATCTGATAACAAATTTTCTAAAATTCTTTTAGGGAAATTAGCATCTTTTTTAAGAGCAAAAAATAATGCAGTATCTTCACTTTCATAAAATTTTTTTGCTCTACCTTCTTTTATCAAAGTTTCTTCAATTTTAACAGTTAAACTAACTCTTTGTTCTTCAATTTGATTTCTTTTTTGTTTTACTTCTTCAATTTGTTCTAAAAGATGTTTGTAGTCATCTTTAAAATATGACTTTAGTTCCTCTAATGATAGGTCATCAATAGAATGCAAAACAATGTTTCCCATATATTGTTCTACATTTTCTATCATTCTTAGAATTATTTTCATTTGATTTTTAATATTTTCTATAGCGGATTCACTAAGCAACATAGACTTTGCAAATGATAAAGACGTTTCGATTTCCCTTTGCTTTGTTTCTAAATATGATACATAATCTTTTAATGTTGCATTTTCATTTTTCTCTTTATAATTATTAGGCGTCAATATTTTCATTTTCATTTCTCCGTTTCTACTACTACTTTAATCTTTTTTTCAGACTTAATTTAGTTTGTATTTTAACAACAAATATTATAATTGTCAATGTTATTGCAAAAAAAAAAGCTTTCTAGAATATTTTCTATTTCTACAAAGTTTTAATTTTCTAAATGCTTTCATTTTCACCTATAGTCTATTTACACTTTACAACTTCACAATTGATGGAACAACTATAATCATTCATTTGAAGATTTAAATTATCTTCAATTTTTCCATTTGTTCCAAGTACAATTGTTCCTACTGGAAATTTTTCTAATGAAAGTAGTATTGTTTCTCCATTATAAGTACAAGAATCCCCATTACAAGTAACCGTTAGTGGTAATGATAATTCTTCATTATCTACTAGTGAATTAAGATATTTTTATTCTATTGCTTTCATTACACTATATATTGTATTTTCAGCTTTTTCCATCTACTACCCCATAATTCCAACTAGATATGCCACCAAAATCATAAACATTGATATATCCTAGCTTAGCCAATTTACTAGATGCTTGTTTGCTTCTATTTCCACTTGCGCAATAAACAAGAATGATTACCTCTTTAGATTCTAATTCATCTACTTCATGTAGAGTATTCTCATCTATTTCATCTAAAGGTATATTAATCGCTCCCTTAATATGTGTATCTTCATATTCAGCTTCTGTTCTCACATCTAATATAATCACATCTCCATCCATCATATCATATGCTTCTTTTGCTGTAATTGTTTTATAACTACTCGTCTTCTCATTATTATTTTCATTTGTTGCTTTACTGCATCCTACTAATAATAAACACATTATTCCTATCACAAATAATTTTTTCATAAATTTCTCTCCTTTACTTTTTATAACGAAATAATACAGATGGCCTATGACCTTCACCAGTTTTCATCTTATTTGTTTTTTCTACTTTATCAGCAATAATTCTACGAAAAGCTGGATCTAATAATTTTTTTCCTAATATTACTTCATACACTTGTTGTAATTCACCTAACGTAAAATACTCTGGCATCATATGAAATACGATATCTGTATAATTTACTTTGTTCTTTAATCTAGAAATTCCAGTTGTAATAACAAGTGCATGATCAAAGGCTAATTTATCATTATTTTTAATCTCATAATCATAACGTTCTGTTGACTTTGAAATAAGTTTTTTAACTGCTATAAAAGAAATTTTTTCGTTTCCATTATCTAATGTGATATGTATTTCTTTTTCATCTTCTAATATCATAACATTAAACCAAGAAGCATTCTCTGATAATGTATCTCTTAATTTATTTTTATCTACAAGTGCTAGAAAAGAGGTACTAATCACTCTCATTCTAGGATCTCTATTCACATTTCCAAATGTATAAAGTTGCTCCATATAAATATTATGTAAGTTTGTTTCTGCCCTCAAAACACGCACAGCAGCATCATCTATCGCTTCATCAATCCCTACAAATCCTCCAGGTAAACACCATTTATCTTTAAACGGATAAGTATCTCTTTTTACTAATAAAATACTAAAATATTTTTCATTTAATTTTCTATAATTATCTTTTCCACCATCTGAAACGCTAAATAATAAAATATCAGCGGTTAATGATAATTTTTCAAAATCATCAGAATTATAATCTTTTAAAAATTCTTCTTCACTTTTGTATATTTTCTCCATAAATATCCCTCTTTTTTACATTTTAATTATATCAAGGAAAAGAAAAAAGAGCAAGTAATATAAAACGTTCAATCAAGTACAAGTAATATTTTTATCCCAATTTTAATTACGATATGCTTCTACTTGTTTTTTTGATAAGCCTGTAATCTCCATAATAAATTATATGTTAGTATTTTTTTATCTATGATTGCTTCATTATCATTATCTGTTATATAACAAATATATTTTACTTCTTCTTTTCCTTTAAATGCAAAATTATTGATATTTACTAAAATACTTTGTCTATAATAATATTTTCCTCCACGTTTTACTTCTTTAGAATATAATCGATCCATATATTCTATATTTTTCTCTAATGTTTTTATACTATCATTACAATTAATTTCTATCTCTATTGCTGCTCCATTTATATAAGCAATAAAATCTGCTCTTTCTCCTTTTAAAGAATTTTTTCGTTTATCTAACTCATTTTTTCCAAATTCTAATTTTGATAATAATTCATCATAAGGAATATTCAAAAGATATGATAATAATAAACAAGAATATTCTTTTCTATTTTCATTTAAAAACATAGTCTTGAAAAATCAATCCGAAAGAATTAGTATTTTATAGTCATCTGTTATTTCATCTGGACTTTTCATTTCAATAATATACTTACGTTCTTCATCGATTCCATCGCTTTTTGAAATAAGTTTTCGCTGTTTTAAAAGCTTTACATTTCTTCCTTTTACTTTGATTGGTATATTCTGCCTTCTTTATGCTATGCATTCTAACATGCCATGAAAAATAAGTAAAATTACAAATTCTCCATTTTTACACCAATAGTTTCACTATTTTTTCAAATTTTCTAGACAGATTTTTACTATTTATAACAATAACGATTAGAGAAAAATAAAATTATAAATTTTAGAAAACAAAAAAAACTATATGAATTTTTATTTCATTATAGTTCCTTTAACTTTTTAATATTTCTTTTAACATTTTAATTTCATTTATAAATCGTTTTTTCTCTTTATGATTATCTGGAATTTGTTTCACTATTTTTTCTTTACTCAAAAGCAATTCTTTAAAATAAGATACCATTTCTTCCTCTTTTTTTTCTCTTAAAATAGGACCAAATAAATAATCTTCTTCTAAATATTCTTGATTTCCTTTACAAAACTTGATAATGACATAATAAATACCTTTTTCAAAAACAGCTTTTTCATCTTCTATAATATATCCTTTTTCTATCACTTTTCTTCTTAAAATATCTAAGTCATTATTGCTTTGAATAATTAGATTATTTGGCTTTTTTTCTCTTAAAATATGTAATATTGTAGATGTTCCCATTCCAGCAATCACAACAATATCATCTTTTTCTATTTCGATGTTATCAATTCCATCACTTTGCACAATTTCTATTTCCTTTTCTAGTCCATAAGAAGAAATCATTTCTTTTGTTTTTGCTAATACATTTAAATTAATATCACTTGCAATACATTTATTTTTCTTTTCTAGTGTTAAATAAATGTCTAAAAGAGCATGGTCACAACCTACATCAATAACTCTTACTCCTTCTTCTATATATTCAGTAATTGCTTTTAATCTTTTAGATAAAATCATTAATCACCCATATAATCTTTTAATTTACGTGAACGTGATGGATGACGAAGTTTACGAAGTGCTTTTGCTTCAATTTGTCTAATTCTTTCTCTTGTTACTCCAAACATTTGACCAACTTCTTCTAATGTTCTAGATTTTCCATCTTCAAGCCCAAAACGCAAACGAATTACTTTTTCTTCTCTTTCTGTAAGTGTTAATAATACTTCTGAAATTTCATCTTTTAACATTTCATTTGTCGCATATTCTTCTGGACTCATATTTCTCTCATCTGGAACAAAATCACCTAAATGAGAATCTTCTTCTTCTCCAATAGGAGTCTCTAAGCTAACTGGCTCTTGTGAAATTTTATAAATATCTCTAATTTTATCTACTGATACATTCATTTTTTTGGCTAATTCTTCTTCACTTGGTTCACGATTAAGTTCTAGTGTTAACTGTCTTTGAACACGTGCTAACTTATTGATTGTTTCAACCATATGAACAGGAACACGAATGGTACGTGCTTGATCAGCAATCGCTCTAGTAATTGCTTGTCTAATCCACCATGTAGCATAAGTTGAAAATTTATATCCTTTTGATACATCGAATTTATCAACTGCCTTCATTAGACCAATATTACCTTCTTGAATTAAATCTAGAAATAACATTCCTCTTCCTACATATCTTTTTGCAATACTAACAACCAAACGTAAATTAGCTTCTGCTAATACAGTTTTCGCAGTTTCGTCACCAGCTAAAATACGATCAGCAAGCTCCAATTCTTCTTCCATACTAAGTAATTTAATTTGTCCAATTTCTTTCAAATACATTCTAACAGGATCGTTGATTGTTAAATCTTTCGTTAATGCATTATCATCTAATAAAAGCTTATCAACAGATCCTCCATTCGCACCATTATCTTCCTCTTCTGATACAATTGCAATATTATTTTCATTAAATAAATTATATAAGTCATCTAATGAATCTGCATCTAAATCTAGTCCTTTTAAAGCAGATGCTAATTCCTCATAACTAATAAATCCTTTTTCTTTTCCTTTTTTTACTAATTCTTGTTTTCTTTCATCGAAACTTTTAATTTCATTTATCATACATTCTCTCTCCTTACTTTTAATGCTATCATTTCTTCAGCAATCTTTACTTTCTCACTCAAATCTCTTTCATTTTTCAATTTTTGACTTAATTCAGCTTGTCCATTTTTTATATTATATTCTTTAATCGTATTTAAATAATCTTCTATTTCTTCTATTGTATATTCTTCTTTTAAACGTAGCTGTTCTATTTCACCAATTGTTTTTAATAAATCTTTATTCTCATTACATTCATTCATCAAAGAAGCTATATTAATATTTCCATTTGTTTTATAATAGTAACTAATATGAAATGCTAAATTACGATATTTTTCATTTGGCATAAATGTAATTTTTTGATTATATAGCCGAATAATTTCTTCATTTTGTAACATATAATAAAGCAAATACATTTGTGCTTTATCATATTTGTTTAATTTCCTTTGTGGTACTACTTTTGGCATATCTATTTTTTTTGGTGGTGCTTGTTTTTCTTGCAATTGAGATTTCAGAAACTCAACTTCCAAATTTGATTCTTCACTTATTTTCTTTAGAGTTAATTCCCTTAAAACTTCATCATCTATTTTAGTTAATTCTAATAAAACATCATTGACATATTTAGCAACATCTTGATTACTAGATAAATCTTTTTCTTGTTTTAAATAAGATAATTTAAAATCCATAACATTCATTGGATTATTTAGTTTACCTAGGAAACGTTCTTTTCCATATTTTGAAATATATTCATCTGGATCTAAATTCTCTTCTAAACGCACTATTTTGGGTATCACATTTAACTTTAATAATTCTTCTGAGCAAGATAAGGTTGCTTTTGCTCCCGCTCTATCTCCATCAAAGCATAAGATAACTTCTTTTGCCATACGTCTTATTAAAGTAGCTTGTTCTTTTGTAACAGCTGTTCCCATCATTGCAATTACATTTTTAATTCCAATTGTATTTGCCCTAATAACATCCATAAAGCCTTCCATAATGATAATTTTATCTTCTCTTCTAGCTTCATCTTTGGCTCTATGATAGTTATACAATAATTCTCCTTTTTTAAAGATTTCAGACTCTTTAGAATTGATGTATTTTGAACCTTCTTCTCCGTGGAAAATACGACCACTAAATCCAACCACTCTACCATTGATATCCCACAAAGGGAACATAATTCGATTATAATAAGAATCAAGATATCCATAATCGTTTCTACCAATTAGTCCGCTTTTCATAAGTAGATTCATATCAAATTTTTTGTTTGTAAGCAACGTTAATAACATATCATGTTTTTTGAGTGCTAAACCAATTCCAAATTCTTTAATAATCGCTTCATCTATATTCCTTTCTTTTAAATAGTCTTTTGCCTCTTTTCCAAACGAAGTATTGATATTATTTGAATAAAATTTAGAAGCGATATCATAAATTTCATAAAGAGGATTATTAGTATTAGATAATTTTTTATCTACTTTTCCAATATCTAAAGAAATTCCTGCATGATCTGCAACTATCTTAAGTGCTTCTATAAAAGATACATGCTCAAAATCCTCAATAAAATTAACAACAGTTCCAGTAGCTCCACATGAGAAACAAGTATAAATCTGTTTTTCTCTGGAAACACTCATACTAGGATGATTGTCATTATGAAACGGACAAACACCAAAAAAATTTTTTCCTTTTGGAGTTAATGAAACATAATTTGATACAACATCAACAATGTCAACACTAGAAACTATATGATTAATTTCTTCTGTACTTAATCGCCTCATAATATCAGACTCCCTACTATTAATATACGACAAAACTTTTTAAAATCCTTACTTTTTTTGAAATTTTTTTCAATTTTACACAAAAAGAGGCATTTTTATGCCTCAAATCTATATAAAACGCTACCGCAGTAACGTACCCTAAGGTAAGCAAGTTTATATTGGTAAATTTTTCTTCTACATAATTTTTATACTTTTAATCTGACTAATTATGAAAAAATTTCTTCTGTACTATCAGTTTCTTTACAAAGATGTCCTATTTTTAGGATATCCATTTTAGGTAAATTATATTCCTAATTTACATAGTTTTCTTCTTTTTTTCTTCTACGCTTTCACAAATAGTATATTCTTATTTTGGAAATTAGTGTAAAAAAATAGAATTACAATGTGCAATTCTACATCATAAGTTAATAATGCTTTTTATTTTCTTATCTTATAATTTGAAGGCTTAAATGTTAACCTTTTGACAGGATCACTATTTAAAATAATATCACTTTTTCCTCCTAAATCTGACTATATTATAACATGAATATCATAATTTACACCTCAAGGAAAATAAAAAATAATATTTAAAATTCATAAAATAACGCGTTGCGCTAGTTAAATAGCAAATAGAAAAATCATTCAAAATATGATACTTTATATTTAAG
>CANSDD010000025.1 GCA_947645535.1 uncultured Mycoplasmatota bacterium | reverse complement strand
AATAGTATAAAGTATCAACCTATGGTCATTTGAAAAACTGTCCGTAGGTAAGCTAAAAATAAATAGTTTACCAAGTATATCACCATCAGAAATAGTAAAAAAATTAAAAGGAAAAACATCAAGAAAATTAAACAAAGAGAAAATAAACTTATGGAAGGGAGGATATTATATAAAAACAATATAAAAAACATGAGTCCGCTGGCAAATGACATGTGAAGGCTAAGACTCATTCCTCGACCACCAAATGGTATCTGTAGATACTACAAGAGGAGAATAAAATACATTTGGTAAGTTTGAAATGCATTTTTACCTAAAATACTTATCAAATCATAGGAACGATTAAACCATGATTACTAATCGTTCTTTTTTCTTGTAAAAATAAATTTAATATATTATAATAAAAAGAAGTCTGGGGGGAGAAAGATGATTACAATCGAACATTTGACATTTAGTTATAAAGAGCATAATATATTTAATAATTTTAATTTAAATATTAAAAAAGGTAGTTTTACAACTTTAGTAGGACCTATAGGAAGTGGTAAGACAACTTTAATAAAAATTATTTTAGGAATGATAAGAACGAATGCAAGTATAAAAATAGATAATTTAGAATTATGCCCTAGAAATATAAAAAAAATTCGTAGTAAAATTGGTATTCTTTTTGAAAATCCAGATGAAGTATTTGTAGCTGAAACAGTAATGGATGAAATGGCTTTTATTTTAGAAAATATGAATATGAAAAGAAATATTATTAAAGAAAGAATAGATACAATAGCACAACAATTAAATATAGAAAATTTATTAGAATGTAATCCACATATGATTAGTGATGGCGAAAAACAAATCGTATCTTTAGCAAGTTCTCTAGTAATAGAACCTGAATTACTTATTATTGATGAAGCTTTTACTATGATAGATGAGCAAGAAAAAAAGCATATATTTGAAATATTAAAAGAATTAAATAAAAAGGGAATGACAATTTTAAATATTACCCATGATTTAGATGAAAGTTTATATAGTAATGATATTTTAGTACTTCAAGATGGTAAAATAATATTACATGATACTAAAGAAAATGTATTAAAAGAAGAACAAATCATGAAAAAAGCTGGATTAGAGCTTCCTTTTTTAGCTGATTTAAGTATTCGCTTAATCTATTATGGAGTATTGGATCATATGATTTTAGATATGGATGAGATGGTGAATACAATATGGAAATAGAATATAAGAATGTTTATTATAGTTATAATGAGAATACCAGTATTGAAAATATAGCTTTAGATGATGTGTCATTAAAAATAAAAAGTGGGAAAATAAATGGTATTATCGGTAAATGTGGAAGTGGGAAAACAACGTTTTTAGAATTGATGAACGGTTTACTGCTTCCTTCAACAGGGGTAGTAGAAGTTGGAGATTATATCTTAGAACATAAAAAAAAGATTTCTAATATCAATAAGTTACGATTTGAAATCGGATATGTATTTAGTGATCCTAAAAAACAATTTTTTCTACCTACAGTAAAAAAAGAAATATCTTTTGGTATGAGTCGATTTTCTTATGAATTAGACAATATTGATAAACGAATTCATGAAGCATTAAAAATGGTTGGTTTAGATGATTCTTATTTGGAGAGAAATCCTTTAGAATTAAGTAATGGGGAAGCTAGAAAAGTGGCAATTGCATCAGTACTAGCTTTTAATCCAAAAATTTTAATTTTTGATGAACCAACAATTGGATTAGATAGTATTAGTAAAAAAAGTTTTTTAAAGTTATTAAAAATTTTAAAAAATAGATATCATAAAACGATTATCGTTGTATCTCATGATAATAATTTTATTCATAAAGTAGCTGATTATTTATTTGTATTTCATAATAGAAAATTAGTATTAGAAGGAACAAAATATCAAGTATTTAATGATGATAAGGTGGAAGAATATGGAATAACAAGGCCATCAGTAATGGAGTTTTCTTATAGAGCAATGAAAGAGAAAGGTATCAAATTAGGTTATCGTGATGATATCAATGATTTGATTAAGGATATTTATCGCCATGTTTCATAATTTTTTATTAGGTCGCCTCTATCCTGTTCATTCCAAAATACATTCTATGAATCCAATTTCTAAGCTTTTATGTTTCTTATTATTTATTGTAATTTCTTTTTTTAGTGCAACATTGCCACTATGTATTCTTCTTTTGGTTTTTATAATTTTATTTTTAAATATGACAAATATTTCTATTAGGACATATTTTACAATTATTAAATTTTTAATACCAATTTATTTAGTAGCGATTATTATCAATTTAATTATGTCTATTTCACTATTTGATACATTTATTATATTGCTACGTTTTACATTTGTAATCTTTTATATTATGGTATTAACTCTGACAACTCCGTTTACTGAACTTATCTATGGGTTAGAAAAAATATTATTTTTATTTAAATTGATTGGTGTTAATACTTCTAAACTGGCTTTATCTATTACTTTATTTTTTCGTTCTTTTTCTAGTTTAATTGATGAAATAAATAGAATTATAAAGACAGAAGCTAGTAGAGGTTTGGATTTTTATCATTCTACTGTAAAAGAAAAGATATTGTTATTTCGTTCCTTTATTATGCCTTCTCTTATTTTTGTCGAAAGAAGGAATAAAGAGTTAAGAAAATCAATGTTATTAAGACTTTATAGTACAAGAAGAAAAAGAACAAATTTTAGAATGAATAAAATTGGCTTATTCGATGGATTCATGTTGTTTATTCATATCATATTATTATTTTTAGTTATAAAGAAGGCGATTTTGTGAGATATTTAATAACATTTTCTTATGATGGTTCAAAATATCAGGGATATCAAAAGCAACCTAGTATGAATACAATTCAAGATGAAATAGAAAAAGTATTATTTAAATTAGCACATGAAAAATGTGTTTCTATTCATGCAAGTGGGAGAACAGATGCTGGTGTTCATGCATTTAATCAAAAGGCTCATTTTGATTTAGATGAAAATATAAATCTTGATAAATTAAAACATTCTATCAATTCAATGTTACCAAGTGATATATATGTTAAAAAAGTAGAATTAGTAAAAGATGAATTTCATGCAAGATTTGATGTAAAAAGAAAAGAATATATTTATAAAATAAATATTGGAGAATATAATCCAATAGAAAAAAATTATGTGTATCAATTAAATAGGTCTCTTAATATAAATAATATAAAAGAGGCACTATTATATTTAAAAGGAACTCATGATTTTAAATCATTCACAAAATCAAATAATGAGAAAGAAGATTATATTAGAACTATTTTTAAAGCAGATATGATGTTAGAGAATAATCAAATTATATTTTCATTTATTGGGACTGGTTTTTTAAGATATCAAATTAGAAATATGGTAGGGACATTACTTGAAATAGGATTAGAAGTAAGAAAGCCAAAAGACATAAAAGAAATTTTAGAGGCAAAAGATAGAAGATGTGCTGGAAAAATAGCGCCATCTTGTGGTTTATATTTAAAAGATGTATATTATGAATAAAAAAGTTAAAAAAGCATATATTTTAATTGACAAAAGTATGTTTTTTTAGTAGAATTTTAATTGGTACATTTTTAATCTTTTCCAAATGGATCTTGGGACAATCCATTTAGATATTGAAAAATATAAGGAAGGGAAATATTATTATGATGAAGAATTCATACATGCAAAGAAAAGAAGACGTAGTTCGTAATTGGTATGTAATTGATGCTGAAGGACAAAACCTTGGTAGAGTTGCTACTAAAGTTGCACACGTTCTACGTGGAAAGCATAAAACAACTTACACTCCACATGTTGATTGTGGTGATAATGTAATTGTTATCAATGCTTCAAAAGTTAATTTAACTGGTAATAAGTTAAATGACAAAATCTATTATAATCATAGCGGTTATACTGGAGGGTTAAGAGAAAGAACAGCTCGTGAAATGAAGGAAAAATATCCTGTTGAAATGATTGAAAGAGCTGTAAAAGGAATGCTTCCAAAAGGAAGATTAGGTCGTCAAATGTATAAAAAATTATTTGTTTATGAAGGATCAGAACATCCACACATGGCACAAAAGCCAGTAGAGATGAAGATTAACTAAGGAGGGTTTTAAAATGGCAAAAGTTTATACAGGAACTGGTAGAAGAAAATCATCTATTGCTCAGGTAAAGATGGTTCCAGGAAAAGGAAAGATTACTGTAAATGGAAAAGATGTAAGAGAATTTTTTCCATATGAAACTAATGTTATGGATTTAAAACAACCATTAGTTGCTACAAATAATGAAAATACATTTGATATTGAAGTAAAAGTAAACGGTGGAGGATTTACTGGAGCTACTGGTGCGATTAGACTTGGAATTGCAAGAGCACTACTTGAGTATGATGCTCCAAATGAAGGTAATGAAGATAGTTATAGAAAAATATTAAAAAGAGCTGGATTCATTACTAGAGATTCTAGAGTAAAAGAAAGAAAGAAACCAGGATTAAAAGCTGCACGTCGTGCACCACAATTCTCAAAACGTTAATATTTACAAGTTTTATTTTAAAAGCTCGTATTTACGGGCTTTTTTGTTATAATCATGTAGACATGCAGATACAAAATGAAAGCATAACGATTATTAAGAAAGCAATACTTTGATGTGACTAATATTTGTATATTACCTTGGAGATAAATTTGTTTTCAAGTTTTTAATTTTTTGAAAATAAATTTGCATAAAAAGGTATTTTAATTACAAAATAATAAAGTAATTTACTTTACATTCTAAATGTATAGAAGCTTGACAATCATAATAAGAAGTTGCTAAAATGAGATTGTAATTTAAGCGTAGAATAGTAGGCATGTATAAATTACATATTAAAGGTAAAAAGAGAAGAGGTGAAATTTTATGGCATTATTAAAAGAAGAGTTAGTACGTTTAGAGGAAGGTCACATGCAAATATTAGAAGCTAGAATTGGTAAATCTGGTGAATTTGGAGAAAATTTATTTACATTATATGATCAATGGAATACTTTTCAATATGTTACAAAAAATATTAGTGGTTGGGCAGATGATACAACAATTGGAAAAGAAGTAAGAGAATCATTAAAATTGTTAACGGATTGTTTTTATTCAATGGTAGCAAATACAGAAAAATTAACACAAGTATTGAAAGAATTTATAAACGAACAAAAAACAATCAATAATGGATAATTTAGAAAGGAAGGTATACAATGGCAGCTGAAGAAAGAATAAATGCTAATGAAATTGAAAGACAAGCTGGAAGATTACAAGAGCAGGTTGATAAATTTCAACGTACAGCAAATGATATTATGGAATCTTTAAGTGGAGTTGCTGATATAGTAGAAAGTGAAGATAGTAATTTAGCTACAACACTTAGAAAAATGAGAGATGTTTTTGAACAAATGAAAGTTCAAACATCAGAAAAATATGGTGATTTGGCTAATGTTATGAATACATGGGCAATTACAACAAAACAGGCAGAATCACAAACTTCTGATAATTTATCAGGAATTGATTTTAAGTAATTAAAAATCAGAAAGGAGAAAAAATATGGCATTATTAGATACAGATCTTTATACTTTAGAAAGTATTTATTTGGATCAAGCCAAAAAAATATTACAACAATTAGAAGAAGAGAGAAAAGAATTAGTTGATTTTCTTAATAATAGTAATTTTGTAAGATGGAAAGAAGGAGCAGAGTACGGAAATACAGTAGTAAGTGATTTAAAATTAACTCTTTCAAGAATTGAAAATGCAGATAGTATTTTACAAGGTTGTTGTAATAGTATACAAAACTTAGTTAATAATCAAAGACAAAATAATAATATGAGATTATATTAAAAAGAAAGGAGTAGAATATGGCGGATTTTACAGTAACTAAATTAGGTAGTGATGAAGATAAAATAAAAGATAAAGTAGCAAGTTTTACAATGCATTGTAATGATATTATTATCAATATAAACAATATGCAAAGAATAATTCGTTCAGAAGATAGTGAGTTAGCAAATACTTTAAGAACTCTTGGAGATAGCTATGCATCATATCAAGGATCAATTATAAATAATTTCAATCAATTATTAGGAAAAATGGAAGATTATCGTATTAAAACAATTAGAAATGAAGAAAATGCATCACAAGAGATTGTTCAAATTAATGGAGCAATAGATTCTATACTTTTATCTCTAAAAACAATTCCTACTAGAAATTAAGTGAGGGCAATATATTTGTTCTTTTTCTTTTGCACAGGGATGTAATAGAGTATAGAATAAAAGTATGTCGATATAATTTATGGAATAACTCTTTATTTAGAAAAATATGTTAGTAATTGCAGTTTAAAAGTAATTACAAGATATTGTAAATTATTATTAGAAGGATATGGTAATAATATTGGTAATTCAAATGATATTAGTGGGTTATGTGTTAGAGTGATAGAAGAACAATTGAAATTTAAAAATCAAAAAATAGTTTAAGAATGTATATTAAAAGCATTCTTTTTATGTGTTTTCATCTATTTTATTTTATGTTTTTTCATGATATAATGATTAAAATAGGGGATGATAGTATGAAATGTGAGAAATGTGGATTTATACCTAATCCAGGTGATCAAGTATGTATTAACTGTGGAGCAAAATTAAGTGTGAAAAATGCGGTAATGCCAGGTTTAGAGACAGTAGAAGTAGAAAAAGAAAATAAAAAAAGTAATAAAAATATAATATTTCTAATTATAGGAATCGTTTTTATATTGATTATTATTTTCCTTTTATTATGGAGGTTTTTATGAAAAATAAAATATTAGTAATTGTTTATGTACCACTCATTGAAAAAGAATTTGATATTTATATACCTATTGTAAAAAAAGTTGGTACAGTGAAAAATTTAATTATTAAAATTATAGAAGAAAGTAGTGAAGGAACATTTGTAAATGATGGTTGTAAAGCACTATATGATAAATTATCTGGAGAGAGAATCGATGAACAACAATTCGTAAAATATAGCTCTATTAAAAATGGTTCTAAATTAGTATTATATTAAGGAGGATTCTATGCAATTAACGATAATAAAGAAAAACAAGCTTACATTATTTACATTACCAGAAGTAATTAGTGGAAATCATTGGATTAAAGATTTTGAAAATGGAAGAATGATCAATTTAATTAACGTAGAAGCTACTCCAGATGGGTGGAATATTGTTGGTAATGGAGATGCTTTTGTTGTAGATAACAATGATATTATGGTGCCTAATGTACTATTAAAAGATTATAATTTTTATGTTTTAAAAAATAATTATAAAAATGAGAAATATTATTTATATTGTTCTCCTGTATATGATCCAACTTATAAAGAGCTTGGAATTAATGGAAAAATCACAGTTGGTTTAGAAAAAAGTAATGATATTTGTTATAAATTAGGAGGAATTCCTAAAAAAGCTTTTCAAATTGAAAAAAAAGATAGGTATTATTATTTAACGATCCTTGATAATAATGCATCAGTTTATGTGAATCAAAAGCGAATATTAAAAAATAAAAGATTAGAGTATGGAGATATTATTTTTACATTTGGTTTGAAAATAATATTGCTTAGAAAAGATGGTAGAGACTTCCTACTAGTCAACAATCCAGCAGGACTATTAGAATTTAATGCAAATTTTGTAAATGTGGTAAAAAGTCAAAATGAATTTATAGAAGATAATACAGAATTATCTGAAAATGTAATGTATACAGAAGATTATTTTTATAGAGCACCCCGTTTTTATAAAGCATTAAAAGAATATGAATTAGAAATAGATCCTCCACCAAGCAAAAAAGAAAAAGATAAAACACCAATGCTTTTAACAATTGGACCAATGGCTACAATGGCAATGACGTCAGTAGTAATGTTAATGACTAATTTAGCATCTATATCAAGTGGAGAAAAGGATTTAAAATCATCAATGGGTTCTATTGTGATGAGTATTGCTATGTTAGCAAGTTCTCTTTTATGGCCATTATTGACAAAGTTATATCAAAAATTTTCTGATAAAATGTATGAACGAAAAAGACAAAAATTATATCGAAAATATATTGATAAAAAAGAATTAGAAATTATAAGCGAAATGGAAATACAAAGAAAATCTTTATTAGAAAACCATTTTACAGTAACTGATTGTCAAAATATTATTAAAGGGCATAATATTAAGTTATGGCAAAGGAGAATAACTGATGAAGATTTTCTATCTATTCCTATGGGATTTGGAAATATGCCAATGCAGATAACATTAAAATATCCAGAAGAACATTTTTCTATGACAACTGATGATTTGCTTGATATAGTTTATGAACTGGGACGAAAAGAGAGAACATTAAAGGATGTTCCTATTACATTTTCTTTTAATGAAAATAGAACTGTTGGTATTGTAGGAGATTCTATTGTTACAAAAGATTTTATTGATAGAATTATATTGCAAATGGTAACAAACTATAGTTATGATGAATTAAAGATAGTTACATTTACATCTAATGATAATGAAAAAGATTGGGATTATGTTAAAACCTTACCACATAGTTGGTCAAATGATAAGGGGGTTCGTTATTTTGGATCTTCTAATGATGATTATAGAGAAATTGTTTATGTCCTTGAAAAAATTTATAATGAGAGAAATGTATTAGATGAAAATGTAAAATATATTCCTCATTATGTTATCGTGACAGATGCAATTAAATCAATTGATAGTTATGATTTTATTAAGCAAATAATGACAACTGAAAAAAATGTAGGATTTAGTCTTATTATGCTTGTAGATAAATTATCAGCTCTTCCAAATGAATGTCAAAGTTTTATCAATGTGAATCCAAATGAATGTGAAATCTTTAGTAGAGTAATCAATAAAGAATCTCAGAAATTTAAGATTGATTATTCATCAATTGATGAAATCTATAATTGTGCTCAGGAATTAGCAAATATTCCAATTAACATGAAAGATACTGTAGAGACAAGCTTACCTGATGTATATCAATTCTTAGAAATGTATCAAGTAGGAAAGATAGAACAATTAAATTTAGAAGATAGGTGGAAAAAAAGCAACCCTATTTTAACACTACAAGCTCCTATTGGAATTGGAAAAAATGGAGAAGTAATTACTCTTGATTTACATGAGAAAAGTCATGGACCACATGGTTTAGTTGCTGGTACAACAGGATCAGGTAAATCAGAATTTTTAATTACTTATATTCTATCTCTTGCTGTTAATTATCATCCTTATGAAGTTCAAATGATTTTAATCGACTATAAAGGTGGTAGTTTAGCGGGTGCTTTCTCAAATGATACTTATGTACTTCCTCATTTGGCAGGAACAATCACAAACTTAGATGGTAGTGAATTAAATCGTTCATTAGTATCTATTGAAAGTGAAGTAAAAAGAAGACAAAGAGAGTTTAATGAAGCAAAAAGAATATCTAATGAAAGTACTATTGATATTTATAAATACCAAAGACTATGGAGAGAAGGCAAATTAAATGGCATGGAGCCTATTGCTCACTTATTTATTATTAGTGATGAGTTTGCTGAATTAAAAGAACAACAACCAGAATTTATGGATAAATTAATTTCAGTTGCACGTGTTGGACGCTCACTTGGTATTCATTTAATTTTAGCAACACAAAAACCTGGAGGAGTTGTTAATGATCAAATTTGGTCAAATACAAGATTCCGTGTTTGTTTAAAAGTTCAAGATACAGGAGATTCACAAGAAGTACTTAAAAAACCTGATGCAGCATTTTTAAAGAAAACAGGAAGATTTTATTTACAAGTTGGATATGATGAAGTATTTACTTTAGGACAATCTGCGTGGGCAGGCGGACAATATTACCCAAGTTCTACATTTAAAAGAGATGTGGATACATCGGTAAATGCAGTAAATAATATTGGAGCTATTTATCTTAGTAAAGATGTAGATCCAGTTGAAAAGGTAAAATCTGCTGGAGAAGAATTGCCTAATGTTGTAAAGTACTTATATGATGTAGCTAGAAAAGAAGATATTAAAATTCGTAAATTATGGTTAGAAAAAATATCAAGTAATATTTATATTGATCATTTAAAAGAAAAATATCATTTTGAAAGAAAAGCATTCTATTTAAATCCAATTATTGGAGAATATGATGATCCTGCTAATCAGAATCAATTTGCTTTAACTTTACCATTATCAAAGTTAGGTAATGCAATTGTATATGGTGTTGCAGGTTCAGGAAAAGAACAGTTTATTACTTCGTTTATTTACTCTTGTATGACATCATATAGTGCAGAAGAAGTGAATTTCTATATTATGGATTTTGGTTCTGAAATACTTAAAGTATTTGTTGAATCACCATATGTAGGAGATATTGCTTTTGTAAATGATGAAGATAAAGTAAAAAATTTATTAAAGATGATTTCCAAAGAAATTGATAGAAGAAAAGATATCTTTTCTAATTATGGTGGAACATATCAAAGTTATATGACTGCTAATGTAGGAAAAATGCCTAATATTGTAGTAGTAGTGAATAATTTAGAAACATTTAGTGAAAATTATGAAAACTTTATTGACCCGCTAAATCAATTACTTGGAGATGCATTTAAGTATGGAATTTATTTTGTAGCAACAGCACGTAGTGAAAATAGCATAAGATATAAAATGAAACAAAATTTTGCGCTTGTATATGCTTTAGCTCAAAATACAGAAGCAGATTATTATAATATTTTAGGTAATTGTAGAGGAAAAATACCAACTAACTATAAAGGTAGAGGATTATTTAAAAGGGATGAAATTTATGAATTCCAAACTGCTAAGGTAAAAGAAGAAAATGAAAATGGGTATATTATAGAATTCTGTAAAATGGCAGCAAAACAAATTAGTTATCGTCCTAAAAGAGTGCCTGTTTTACCTAAAGTAGTTGATTATTTATCAATTAAAGATGATTTAACAAATACAGCAAATCTTGTTATTGGTATTAATCAAAAGACTTTACTGTCAGAAAAATATAACTTTAGTAAAAATGCTATTAACATTATTTCGTCATATGAAGTTGAAAATACGATGAATTTTGTAAATGCTTTAGTAAATGAAACAATGTATTTAAATGTATATGATATTACTTTTATCAATGGAACAGAAATTACAATTGATAATTCAAAACTAGAAGGAAGAATTTATAATAAAAATTATGACACTATTATAAATAAGATATTTGGTCGTATAGAATCTGTGTATGAAGCATATGAGAAAAGTAATTTTAATGATGAAATATTAGGAAAAGAAAAAAAAGCGATGGTAATCATTTATGGAGTAAGTAATTTTATCAATAAATTAAGTGATGAAAATAGACGTAGATTTGGCGAAATTGTTCGTAAAGATAATCAACTTGGACTTGTATCTTTTGTACTTGTAGATAGTGCGGATAGCATTAAAGCTTATGTATATGAAGACTGGTTTAAAAATGGAAGTGATTTAGCTAGAGGTATTTGGGTAGGAAATGGAATTACTGATCAAATGTTATTTAGAATTGCAAAATTTGATCGTGAAGATAGAGATGAAATAACAAATGAATATGGTTATATCATTCAAAATTCGAAATTATATAAAGTGAAACTATTAGCTAGTTTTACTGTAGAATAAGGTGATAAATATGTTTGGACGAATATTATACATTAGTGATAATTATGCTTATATAGAAAATAAAACTTCAGCAGAAATGAGAGGAGATTTATTAAATCTCCATCTCATTTTTGAAAATGAAACTCAGAAAATTTTAGGAGAAATAGTAGAATTAAAAGATAATGAAATAGAAGTCAAATTATTTGGTGAATTTATAGAAGGAAAATATTATAATGGACTACTTAGAAAAGCGAGTTTAAATAGTAATGTTAGAGTGATTAGTACTGAAGAATTGTTAGAATTACTCGGAACAGAGTCTAATCGTAATATTGTACTTGGAAATAGTGTTATTTATAAAGGATTTAAAATATGTCCTGATATCAATGCATTGTTTGCTAATCATTTATGTGTATTTGGAAATAGCGGTTCAGGAAAATCATATGGTGTATCTAGAATTGTACAAAATATTTTAGGCAATAAAAATGCATTATCATATAATTCTAATTTGATATTTTTTGATTCATTTGGTGAATATAAAAATGCTTTTAAATCAATCAATACAATTAGTCCTTATTATAATTATAAGTTTATCACTTCAATGATTAGAGATGAAGGAGATTATATTATCAATATTCCAATTAGTTTGTTGAAAGTAGATGATATTGCCCTTTTATTACAAGTAGATAAGCATTCTGAGCTTACTATGATAGAAAGAGCTATTAAATATGCGAAAATATTTGCATCAAACTCTCCTGAAGTAACACAATATAAAAATAAAATTATAGCAGGGGCTTTAATGACAATTTTATATAGTCAAAATACAGCTAGACAAAAGAAAGATGATATTTTCACACTTATCGATACTTGCCATACTGAAGATTTTAATTTTGATACAGTCATTACTGGTGTTGGTTATACTAGAACATTTCGTGAATGTTTTGCGATTGATTCAAGAGGTCAGTTTGGAGAAGAGGTTTTAATTACAGAGTATATTTTAAAATTCTTAAGTGATGAAAATGAGGAATTAACCCCTCCTAAGGATGCAGTTTATACATTTGAAGATTTGTCAAATGCTTTAGAATTTACTCTTATTTCTGAAGGATTTAATCAAAATAAAAATATGTATGAAGATGCACAGCTACTTAGAGTAAGACTAAATTCTATATTACATAATGGAATTGGAAAATTTTTTACAGGAAATGAATATATTACTCCAGAAAAGTTTATTACGAATTTAGTAAGTAAAAAAGGAAAGAAAGCACAAATTATCAATATTAGTTTAGAGAATATTGACGATATATATGCTAAAGCATTAGTGAAAATCTTTTCTAGAATTATCTATGATTTCGCAAAGGATAATTCTAATAGAGCAACAGTACCAATGCATTTATTCTTAGAAGAAGCACATAGATATATTCAAAATGATAACGATATTTATTTGCTTGGATATAATATTTTCGATAGAATTGCTAAAGAAGGTAGAAAATATGGAGTTATGCTTGATATTATCAGTCAAAGACCAGTTGATATCAGTGATACAGTAGTCTCACAATGTAGTAATTTTTTGATTTTTAAAATGACACATCCAAAGGATATTAAATATGTAGAAGAAATGTTGCCAAATATTAGTCAAGATGTAATAGATAAAATGAGGATATTACAACCTGGTACTTGTGTAGCATTTGGAAGTGCATTCAAAATTCCAATGATCTGTAAACTTGATTTACCAAATCCTAGACCTTATTCTTCTAGTTGTGATGTAGCAGCTTATTGGAATAGTGATATCAATCAAACAAATATGTTAGGTAGTGGAAGTGCTAGTACAAAGATAGAAAATAATGTATTAGAAACCAATATACATCGTGATAGTTATTTAGATAATTTTAGTGATGTAAATATTGGAGAAAGTGAAAATACAGTAGTAAATACTGGAAGATTTATTGATCCAAATAGTTTTAGTGGAAATGATAATCAATAATGAAAGAGACTATTATACATCCATTTAATCCTATTTATGATAAAGATTCTAAAGTATTAGTATTAGGTAGTATTCCATCTCCAAAATCAAGAGAATTAGGATTTTATTATGGACATCCTCAAAATCGTTTTTGGAAAGTATTAAGTAAAGTATATGATGAACCTATTCCTAATACAATAGAAGAAAAGAAAACATTTGTTTTGAAGCATCATATTGCTTTATGGGATGTTGTTCATAGCTGTGAGATAGTAGGAGCAAGTGATAGTAGTATTCGAAATGTAGTAAGTAATGATATTGAAAATTTATTATTAAAGACAAATATAAAATATATTATTACAACAGGAAAGAAAGCAGATAGCTTATATCAAAAATATACATATAAAAAAACGAATATAAAATCAATTTGTTTACCTTCTACTAGCCCAGCAAATTGTGCTTTTAAGGAAGAAAGGTTGATAGAAAGCTATAAAATTATAAAAGATATCACAAAATAAGAGAAATTTCTCTTTTTTTGTTACAATTTCTATAGAAATACGTTATAATGAAATAAAGAATGGTGATAGTAATGAAAGCAATGATAACAGGAGCGAGTTCTGGACTTGGAGCAGATATGGCAAGAGTACTTGCTAGCAAAGGCTATGATCTTATTTTAGTAGCAAGAAGAAAAGAGAGATTAGAAAAATTAAAAAAAGAATTAGAACATCCAAAAAAAGGTTTTGGAATTACTGTAGAAATTATTTTAATGGATTTATGTGGAACATTCAATTGTATGAAATTATATAATAAAGTAAAAAAAGAGAATTTAGATGTTGTAATCAATAATGCAGGCTTTGGCTTATTTGGAGAATTTTCTGATACAAAACTAGAAAAAGAACTTGATATGATTGATCTTAATATAAAAGCAGTACATGCACTTACAAAACAATTTGTAAAAGATTTTAAAGAAAAAAATTCAGGTTATATTTTAAATGTTGCGAGTAGTGCAGGATTTATGCCAGGTCCCTACATGTCTACTTATTATGCAACTAAAGCTTATGTATTACATTTGACAGAAGCGATTCATGAAGAACTTAGAAGAGATGATAGCAATGTATATATTGGGGCATTATGTCCAGGACCAGTTGATACCAATTTTAATAAAGTAGCTGGAGTAGAATTTAGTTTAAAAGGATTACAAAGCTATGAAGTAGCGCAATATACAATTGATAAGATGTTTAAACATAAAATGATTATTGTTCCAGGTATACAGATGAAATGTGCAATGTTTGGGATACGTTTTCTTCCTAGAAAATTAGTAGCAAAAATAGCGGCAAATTTCCAAAGAAAAAAAGGAAGTAAAAATGGTTAAATATGTTGATAGAAATAATACATATATTGCCGATACTGTAGAAATAGAAGATGGAACAGTTATTTATCCGAATGTAATGATAGAAGGAAATAGTAAAATAGGGAAAAATTGTGTGATTCATATGGGGTGTTATATTAAAGATAGTATCATTGGTGATAATACAATTATTTATAGTTCTCATATAGAAGAAAGTGAAATTAAAGATTCTTGTCAGATTGGACCTTATGCTCATATTAGAAAAGGAAATATAATTGATAATTATGCCAAAATAGGTTCGTTTGTAGAACTTAAAAATAATAAGATTGGTAAGAATACGAAAGTACCTCATTTATCTTATCTTGGAGATGCTGAAGTAGGAGAGAATGTAAATATTGGCTGTGGAGTAGTAACAGCAAATTTTAATGGAAAAGAGAAGCATAAAACAGTAATAGAAAATGGTGTATTTATAGGTTGTAATGTAAATATCATTGCTCCTATAAAAATAGAAGAGAATAGTTTCATTGGTGCAGGTTCTACAATTACAAAAGATGTATCAAAAAATTGTCTTGTTATTGAAAGAGCAAAAACAGTAGTGAAAAAATATGAAGAAGAGTGCTAAAAGCATTTTTCTTTTTTAATAGAATAAACTATGCAGATAGTAATATAATGATTATACACTAGAAGAGACTTAGAAATGATAGAAAGTGCTAACTGGAGATAAATATGCAGATTTTAGAATTGTATTTCAGCTTTGCTATGAAAATAAAACAATTGTAGAAGATATTTTATTTTTATTAGATAATGTAGGAATAAATAATTATGCTAGTGAATTAGGTACTAGATAAAAATGTAGTTTCAAAGATTATTTAATTACACTTTTTGTATACATGGTAATCATGAAGAAAGAACAGAAAATATCAGTTCATATAAAGTAAAAATATTTCATGATGGTATTGTATGTTATGAGGAAGAATATACAAATAGATTGTTTGCAAAAGATGGAGAAGTATATGAATTTAATGATCATAAAGTTTTTGCAATAGGTGGAGCTTATAATGTTGAGAAATATTTTAGATTAGAAAGATGATATGATTGCTGCGAAAGTGAACAACTACATGAAGAAATAAAAAAGAATATTTTTTGGATGAGATTGCGAAAACTCTAGTGACGCAATTAAGTTGGACTAATAGTTTACTTATTTTAAGTGGTTCTAAAGTCAAAGAAGAAAGATATTCTTATCTACAATTATCTATTAAAGAAAACTATTCAAAAAGAGAATTGGATAGACAAATTACTTCTGCTTATTATGAAAGGTATTTATTATCAGAAGGTAATCTTCCAAGCACAAATAAAATTATTGATGAAGATGATTATCTAGATACAAGAATCTTAGCTCTTTATAGTTTAGAATTTTTAGATTAGCCAAATGAATATTCTGAGAATGATTTAAAAACTGCTATAGTAAAAAATTTAAAGAATTTTATTTTAGAAGTTGGAAAAGATTTTACTTTTATTGGTGATGAATATTGAGTTCAAGTTGGAAACTATGACTACTTTATCGATTTATTTTATCATGTTAGGTTGATTTTGAATTAACATTAGGAGAATTTCTACTAGAATATCTAGGGAAAAAGAACTTATATTTAGAAGCTTTAGATTGAGATGCTAAAAAGAAGAATGAAAATTCAAGTGTTGGAATCATTCTTTTCGATTCTCGGGATAAAGATGTTGTAGAATATTCATTTAGTAAAAATATGTCACAAACTTTGATATCAGAATATAAACTAAAATTGATTGATAAAAAAATAGAAAATAAACTAAATGAAATAAAAACGATATTAGAAAATAGTAAACAAATATGTTAAGAATATGAGATTAGAATAATAAGACCTGATAATAAAGATTTTAAACTAGTGTAATTCTTCAAGTTTAAAAAAATCTAGTAATACAATTTTTTAGAATATTGTTTGTAAAAGTCATAAAAGATTGATGATATCAATATTTTATAGATGGAAAAGGATTAAAAACAATATTTTTTATTTTTTTCTTATCTTTTCCTGTATAATAATATAAAAGCAACTTAAAATTAACATCAAAACAACTGAAATTTGGTAGTATGCAACTGAAGTTCCATAGTAAAATTTAATCGAGGTGAGAAAATATGAGTTTTAGTGAAAAACTTCAAAAACTAAGAAAAGCAAATGAATTATCACAAGAAGGACTTGCAGATTTATTAGATGTAACAAGACAATCTGTTTCCAAATGGGAATCAGG
>CANSDD010000024.1 GCA_947645535.1 uncultured Mycoplasmatota bacterium | reverse complement strand
AAAATACTTATCAAATCATTAGAACGATTAAACCATGATTACTAATCGTTCTTTTCTTTATCTTATTTTTGATATTTCCATTAAAATTCATATTCTTTTATAAAAAATAATGTTATAATGGTATAGTTAGGAGGATTGTAATGGAATATAGTGAAATAAAAAGTAGTTATGAAACTTATAACAATAAAATAGATGAATTAGGGAGGTTACTTTGACCCAACTAAGAAAAAGGAAAGAATAAAAGAATTAGAGCAAATAATGTTAGAACCTAATTTCTGGGATAATAAAAAACATAGTGAAGAAGTAATAGGTGAATTAAATAGTTTAAAAAATACAATAGAAAAATTAGAAACATTAAAAGAAGAAATAGAAACGGATTTAGAAATGTGTTCTTTAGAAGATGATGAACTAAAAGAAGAATTATTATCAAAATTACCTCAACTTATCACTCTATTAAATGAACTAGAAATAGAAACATTATTTTCTAATCCTTATGATAATGGAAATGCAATTGTAGAAATTCATAGTGGAGCAGGAGGAACTGAAGCATGTGATTGGGCAGAAATGCTCTTTAGAATGTATAGTAGATGGTGTGATAAGAAAAATTATTCTTATGAAATAACTTATGAACAACCAGGAGAGGAAGCTGGAATAAAAAGTATTTCATTTTTAGTAAAAGGAATGCATGCTTTTGGATATTTAAAAACTGAAAGAGGAGTACATCGATTAGTTCGTATCTCTCCATTTGATTCTAACTCTAGAAGACATACTTCATTTGCTTCAGTAGAAGTAACACCATTATTAGAACAAAATAACATAGATATAGAAATCAAAGAAAGTGATATTCGTATTGATGTATATCGAAGTAGTGGAAATGGTGGACAAGGAGTTAATACCACTGATAGTGCAGTTAGAATTACCCATTTTCCAAGTAAAATAGTTGTTACATGTCAAAATGAAAGAAGTCAAATTCAAAATAAAGAAAAAGCAATGGAAATTTTAAAAAATAAACTTTATCAATTAGAAGAAGAAAAAAGATTGCAAGATATGAAAAATTTAAAAGGAGAACAAATGGATATTAACTTTGGATCTCAAATTAGAAGTTACGTAATGCATCCTTATTCTATGGTAAAAGATCATCGTACTAATGCGGAGACTAGTAATGTAGAAAAAGTATTAGATGGTGATTTAGATATGTTTATGGAAGAGAATTTAAAGAGGTGTTAATAGTGTTTTTTAAAAAGAAAGAATTATTAGATCAAAATATCATAAAACTAATATATAAAAAGAAACTTCTTACTAGATATGCTGGTTTTCTTGCAGGACTTTTTCTAGTATCACTTGCTTTTAATGTATTTCTACTTCCAAGTGAAGTAGTATATGGAGTAAGTGGAGTTGCTGTAATGCTCAAAAAAATATATGGGTTAGATCCATCTCTTGTTATAATGATAGGCTCAATATTATTACTCATACTTAGTTTTATTCTTTTAGGAAAAGAAAAAACAGCAAATACAGTTATTGGTTCTTTATTATATCCAGTATTTGTAAAATTAACAGAACCTCTTGCAGGAATGATTGATTTAGGGTCAACAGAACCAGTTGTGATTGCTTTATTTGGAGCAGCAATTAGTGGATTTGGACTTGGCATGATATTTAAAGCAGGATTTACAACAGGAGGGACAGATATTTTAAATCAAATTGTTTCAAAATACTTTAAAATGTCAATTGGAAATGCAATGTTCTTTACAGATGGAGTTATTGTTGCAACTAGTATGTTTGTATTTGGATTTCAAAAATTTATGTATTCAGTATTATCAATCTATTTAATTAGTGTTATGACAGATAAAGTCATACTTGGAATTAGTCAATCAAAAGCTTTCTATATTATTACAGAACATGAAACAGATGTGAAAAAATTTATTATGACTTATTTAAGCCATGGAGTAACAGTACTGGAAGGTAGAGGAGGATATACAGGAGATAGAAAAAAAGTAATTATGTGTATCATTCCAACAAAAGAATACTTTGTAGCCAAAGAGGGAATTAAAAAGATAGATAAAGATGCATTCTTTTTAGTAACAGATGCATATGAAGTAGCAGGTGGAGAGTGAGGTAGAAAAAATGGATTTAATAAGAATGAAAGGTGTTCATAAACGATATAAAAATGGAGTAACAGCCATTCATGATTTAGATTTAAAAATAGCCAAAGGAGATTTTGTATTTATTATTGGATCTACAGGATGTGGAAAATCAACACTAATTAAAATGTTATATCGAGAAGAAAAGCCAACTAGTGGAAAAATTATTGTTGGTGGAATAGATGTTGCCAAACTTAGAAATGGAAAAGTATATAAATTAAGAAGAAAATTAGGTGTTGTATTCCAAGACTTTAAATTGTTAAATCGTTCAACAGTTTATGAAAATGTAGCTTTTGCTTTAGAAGTATTTGGGTTACCAAAATCAGAAATTCATTCAAAAGTGATTAAAACATTAGAACTCGTTGGATTAAAGCATAAAGCGAAAAATTATCCAACAGAATTATCAGGTGGAGAACAGCAGAGAGTTGCTATTGCAAGAGCAATTGTAAATGGTCCTAAATTACTAATTTGTGATGAACCAACAGGGAATTTAGATGAATCTACTAGTATGGAAATTATGGCTGTACTAGAAGCAATTAATGAAATGGGAACCACATTAATTATGGTGACTCATGATACGGAAATTGTAGATAAAATGAAGAAAAGAGTTATTTTATTAGACTCGGGTCGTATTGTAAAAGATTATGAGAAAGGAACGTATAGACATGAAAGCATTTAGAATTTTAACTAGAAATATTAGAGATGCATTTAAAAGTGTATTTCGTAACTTTTCTCTTTCTTTAGCCTCTATTTCTTGTATTACTATTACATTAATTGTTGTAGCACTTGCTATTATTCTATCTGAAAATGTAAATAATTTTGCAACATTAGTAGAAAAAGATGTAACTATTGTTGTTTTCCTAGATAGAGATATTACAGAAGAAGAAATATCTGATGTAGAGGATAGTATTAATATACTTGATAATGTTGAATCAGTTACTTTTCAAGATAAAATGTCAATTTCAAAAGAAATGATGGAATCTTCTGCTGTATTTGAAAATATTCTTGGCAATTATACAGAAGAAGAAAACCCAATACAAGATACATTTTTAGTAAAAGTAAATGAGATTGAACATATCAAAAAGACAGCAGATCAAATCAAAGAAATTGATAAAGTATCTGTTGTAAAATATGGAGAAGGAATGGTAGAACAACTTGTTAGTATTTTTGATATTGTAAAGAAAGTAAGTATTGGTATGGTTGTTGCGTTAATTATTGTAACAGCATTCTTAATTTCAAATACAATTAAAATTACGATTT
The DNA here is from genome assembly GCA_947645535.1 of uncultured Mycoplasmatota bacterium. Taxonomy (GTDB): domain Bacteria; phylum Bacillota_I; class Bacilli_A; order RF39; family UBA660; genus MGBC102946. The sequence goes on along the minus strand of CANSDD010000024.1, from coordinate 13,946 downwards.
TCTCAAGAAAAAGAGAAATAGAAATCATGAGATTAGTAGGGGCAAGTAATATCAATATTAAAATACCATTTTTATTTGAAGGATTATTTTTAGGAATGTTTGGTTCTATTATTCCTATTTTAGCTACTGTTTATGGCTATGTAGCACTCTATAATGGTTTTAATGGGCAATTATTTTCGCCATTTATTCAGTTAATTAAACCAGAGCCATTTATTTATATTATTTCTATTATTCTATTAGTAATAGGTATATTAGTAGGAATGTTTGGAAGTTGGAGAGCAGTTAAGAAACATTTAAAAATATAATAAAAAGAGGTTTATTGGTTAACCTCTTTTGTTTTAAATAGATGGGTAAACTCTTTTGGAATTTCTGCTTCAATAGTCATTACTTTTTTTGAAAATGGATGAACAATTTTCAATAAATTAGAATGTAATCCTAAACGATTAAGCGGATTTGTAATAGAAGAATATTTTGTATCTCCAATAATAGGATGACCAGATTCACTCATATGAACACGAATTTGGTTTTTTCTTCCTGTTTCTAAGAATACTTCTACCATACTATAATCATTATTTTTTTGTTTAACTCTATATCCAGTAATTGCAAGTTTTCCTTCCATAATATTTTTTGTAGAATGAACAAATGTATTTTTCTCTTCTTTTAAATAACTTCTTATTGTACCAATTTCAGGTTTTATATTTCCTTCAATAATTGCAATATATCCTCGTTTTAAAGTAATTGTATTCCAATGTTTTTGAAGCATCAATTTCATTTTTTCATTTTTAGCAAATAATAATATACCAGAAGTATCACGATCTAAGCGATGAACTATGAAAACATTTTGATTCTTAGTTTGTAAATATTTTTTTATAAAGTGATAAGCTGTTTTTTCTTTTTCTTTATCAGTTGCAATTGTAAGTAAGCCAGATGGTTTATTGATAATTATTAAACTATCATCTTCATATATAATAGGAAAAGGAAGCTCATTATATTTTCTCTTTAAATCCACTTTTACAGTATCATTTTTTTTAAGTCTTAAATTAAATTGTGTTTCTTTATTATTATTTACAGATACTTGTCCATTTTTGAGTAATGATTTAATTACATTTTTAGATTTTCCTTTTACATTTTTGTATAAAAATTCTAATAGAGGAATTTCCTTAGTAATATTAAATTGAATTATTTCTTTTTTACTCATAATTATCACTTCCTTATTCTTTCTAATAATATTGTAACACAAATTAAAATTATTTGGTATATTTTCTAAAAAATGTTATACTAATATTAGGTGATACTAATGGACGATGGATTTAAAAAATTACTTATTACAATTGGAGTGTTTATTGTTATAGCTTTATTTTTTACTCTTATACGCTTTGTCAAGTCAAATGACAAGTATAAAAATCAAATAAAAAAAATAGAAAATGCTTTAAAAGAATGGGGAGAAGAATATGAAGAATTTTTGCCTCAAAAAACAGGAGAAGTAATTACTGTACCACTGCAAGTTTTAAAACAAAGTGGTTATATTGAAGAGGGTTTTAAAAATACAAAAACGAAAGAGAAATTTTCTAATCAAATGTTAATGAAAATTACAAAAGTAAAAAAAGAATATCAATATGAAGTATTTGATGAAGATGAAAATATGATAAAAGAGTATGATGACATCAATAAAAAAGCTCCTATGGTAGTATTAAAGGGAGAAAAAGTAGAATATGCCGAATTAAATAAAGAATATGAGGATTTAGGTTATATCGCTATTACTGTAGATGGAAAAAAAGCAGATGAAGTAAAGATTAGTATAGAAAAAGATGGAAAAGCGGTATCACGTATTGATACAAGTAGTACTGGTACTTATAAAGTTACTTATCGTACTTCTTATGCCAAAGAAGATAGTAGTATAACTAGGATTGTTGTTGTTAGAGATACAGAAAAACCAGAAGTAGAAATGGAAAAGTTAATTATAACTTTAGAAGATGTAGATACTTTAGATTTAATGGATGGAGTAACAATGAAAGATAATTCAAATGAAGAATTACAAGTAAAAACAATAGGAGAAGTAAAAAAAGAAATTGGAAAATATATAATCACTTACCAGGTAAGCGATTCATCTGGGAATATGACTGAGAAGAAGAGAGTTATAAGAGTAGAGGAAGAAAATAATGTAGATAATGATGAACAAATAGACTTTGATGATAATATAAATAACAGCGATTAGGAAAATAAAGAACAAAAAAAGTAAATATATTTTCTTTAAAAAAAATATATTTACTTTTTTTCTTATATTTTTATCTAATAGTATTAGAGGTGATAAAATGATAAAAAGGGAAGTTTACTTGGAAAAAATTAGAGGATTTTATGAATCAGATTTAATCAAAATCATTATGGGAATAAGACGTTCTGGGAAATCAGTTTTATTAAAACAAATAATTGAAGAATTAAAAAGTAATGGAATAGATGATACGCATATAATATATATTAATTTTGAAGATGTTGAATATTCTTTTCTTGATGAATATATGAAATTAAATAAATTTATAAAAGAAAAAATAGTAGATGATAAAAAATATTATTTATTTTTTGATGAAATACAATTTGTTGAGGGATGGGAAAGAGTAATTAATTCTTTTAAATCTACATTAAATGTTTCTATTTTTATAACAGGTTCCAACTCAAAATTGTTATCAGGAGAATTAGCCACTTATCTATCTGGAAGATATGTATCTTTTAAAATTGCGCCATTTTCATTTAAAGAAGTTGTTTCATTAAAAAAATTAACTACAAGAGCTGAATTTGAAGAAGCATTTGATGATTATTTATTATGGGGGAGGAATGCCTCAAAGATTTGAATTTGATAGTATTGACAAAGTACAAACTTATTTATCAGATGTATTTGATTCTATTATTATAAAAGATATTGTAAATAGATATAAAATTACAAACATAAATCTTTTTAAACGAATTGTAGAATATCTTGTAACAAACCCTTCACAATCATTTTCTTCTAAGAATATGCTAGCTGAATTTAATAAAGAAAATATACCAATTTCAACGAAAACAATTTATGGATGTTTAGATTATGTAGAAGCATCATTGTTAATGACAAAAATTTCTACTTATGATATTAAAGGAAAAAGAATTCTATCTAGAAAAGATAAATATTATTTAACTGATTTAGGAATAGGACAAATTTTAAATAAAAATAAAAGAGAACAGTTTGGATCATATTTAGAAAATATTGTATATAATGAATGATTATATAGGGGATATGATGTAAGTATTGGAAACAATGATGGAAGAGAGATTGATTTTATTGCTACAAAGTATAAAGAAAAAATATATATTCAAGTAGCTTATCTTTTGGCAGACGAGTTAGTAATAGAAAGAGAATTTGGAGCTTACAAAGGAATTGATGATAATTATCCAAAATATGTTATAACATTAGATAAATATGATTTTTCGGAAAATGGAATTATTTATAGAAATATAATTGATTGGTTATTAGAAAAATAAAAGAAACTAAAAATTTAGCTTCTTTTTAATTTCTTAAAAAATTTTTGAAATAATTCTTGTCCTAATACTTTTTCTAAATTTCCATTTTTATAATTCATAAATAAATAGATACTAGCTCCAATTATAGAGATAATTACAGTATAAATAATGCATGATAATCTACTGCCATAATTAACAGGAATAATAATTTTAAACAGCATCACAACAGCAATCATTGAGATTAGAGGCAAAAATAAACTTTTTGATAATTTTAAGGTATTTTGATATTCTAAACCATGTTCTTTTTTCAGACTTTTTAAAGCATACATAGAGCTAATACTATAACCAATCATACTGGCTATACTAGCTCCTAAACAAACAGGAAATCCTATTTGGTTAAAAAGCAAAATAATAAGAACATCTAAACAAATATTGGTGAATAATCCTAAAATCGCACTTTTATAGACTAACTTATACTTATTTAATGATTGTAAAGTGGAAGTTGTAATTGTAAAAAGATTTCCTAAAAAAGTACTTAGAGCCACAATGGATAAAATCATAGGAGCATAATCATTAGAAGGTCCATAAAATATATTCCAAACAGGTTTACTTAAAAGGGCAATACCAATTGACATTGGTATTGATACTAAAATAATCATTTGTAAAGCTTGATTTAATTTTTGATTTACTTTATGAAAATCTTTTAATGTAAATGCATTTACAATAGTAGGTATTAAACTGATTGTCATTCCTGTTGCAATAGAGGAAATAATGGTACTAATTTTAGGACACCAAGTTGTAATAGAACTAACAATAAATTCAGTATCACTAGCAGATAATCCAATATAATTTAATGTACGAAGAATTACTACCATATCACAAAAGTTGTATAGATTCACGATTACACTAATGATAATAAAGGCTGATGCATAATTGATAATTTTTTTTCTAATATCTTTATTAGAAATATCAGTATTTACTTCTTCATTAGACACAAGTTCTTTTTTATGTTTATGGATTTTAACTTTTACATATATAAAACTGACAAGTGCCCCAAAAAAAGCACCAGATAAAGCGATACATACTGCATATGTAATTGGAATTTTAAAAACCTTAATTGCGAGTAAGGAACCGATTAAAATAATAGTAATTCTAACAACTTGTTCAATTACTTGACTTGTACTAGAAACCCCAATGATATTATGTCCTTGTAAATATCCTTTACTAATACTTAAAAAAGGAACAATTAAAATAGAAAAGGAAACAGTTCTAATAGCTAGTGCAACTTCATCATAAGTAGTACCACCTGTTAAATTACCAAGTAATAATTTTCCAATCTGTGGTGCGAAAATAAATAGAATAGCAAAGATTGATATCGAAGCAATTCCTAGAATTTGTTTTCCAATTTTATATGCTCTTTGTTTGGCTTCTATTTTTCCAAGTGTATTATATTCATTGATAATTTTACTAATTGCGATAGGAAGACCTGCTGTAGATATATCTAAAAAAATAGAATAAATATTATAAGCATATGCATATAAAGTACTTCCTGACCCAATCATAGCATAAAAAGGAATAACATAAAGCATACCCATAATTTTAACAACAATAATTGCAATTGTGGCAATTATTGTTCCTTCCATAAATGAACTTTTTTTCATGTAATCAGCTATCCTTTCTCAATAAATTATATCACAGATATAAAGAAATGTGTTAAAATGAAGATGGTGGTAAGTATGAAATTTTATGAAAAGATTAAAAATGCAAATCAAAAAGCATTTAAAGAAAAATTAAAAGTAATAGCACAACGTGAAAAGAAAAGTTATTTAAAGATGTTATTAGATACTTATTATAGTGTTTTAAAATATGGAATTGGATTAACAGACTATTTAAATTATGAATTTTATAAAAAAGATAAAAAGACAAGAAAAACATATGCTGGAATTAAAATTCAAGATATATTTTATGAAACAGTAAGTCCCAGTATTTATAAAAAACGTTATACAATGAAACCTGACTTTTTAGAAGATTTTAAGAAATATACCAAAAGAGATTTTATTGTTCCAGAAAGATGTACCATAGAAGAATTTAAAAGTTTTATAAATAGACATGAAGTTTTTATGAGTAAACCCTATGATGGTTTAGGTGGAGCAGATGTCGAAAAAAAGCATACAAAAGAGATAGAAAATATAGCAGAATATTATCATTATTGTAAAAATAATCGTATTTTTTTAGAAGAAGTAATTAAGCAACATAATGAATTAAATAGATTATGTAGTGCATCTTGTAATACAATTCGAATCATGACATTTAATAATAAAGGAAAAGCTGAAATATTATGGGCAGGATTACGTATTGGAAATGGAATCAATAGTGTTGATAATTTTCATGCAGGCGGAATGGCTACTGAAATAGATTTAGAAACAGGAAAATTATTAAAGCCAGCACTTGATAAAGATTTAAGAGAATTTATATATCACCCAACAACAAAAGTACAATTTGAAGGATTTGAAATCCCTTATTTTAATGAAGTAAAAAAAATGGTATGTGAAGCAGCATTAGAAAGCGATAAAATTTTGGTAGTAGGCTGGGATGTTGCAATTACAGAAAAAGGTCCAGTTATTATAGAAGGCAATCGTAGACCTGGATTTGATGTTGTACAAGTTGCATCTAGAAGAGGGAGAATGGATATTATTGATTATGTACTTGTAAATTTAAAAAACTAGAAAAATATTGTATACTAAAACATCTTTTTAGGGGTAATAATTATGAATTACCTAGTGATGAAGAATGCAAGTAAATTAGTCAAAAGAACAGCTGAGTATAAGATTCCTTTAGTAGTGCTTATTACTGAAAATAAAAAGAATATAGAAAGAATTGGTTAAAATTAGGTTTTAATGATTATATGATAAAACCAATTAATGAAAAGAAATTAAATAAAATTATGAATAAATAATGGGATTACTTTTTGGAATCCCTTTTGAATATTTCAAAATTGTATTTTGACTAATTTAAAAAACTTAATTTTATTTTTTTAAAATTACAAAGTAGAATAACAATGAAGGGGTGAGTTATATGTATAAAAGAGAAGCAGAGGAAATGATCAAAAATTTTAGTAAATTAGAAAAAGCTTCCAAAGATATTGGTACTGGTGGAATTATTTGTTTTTATGATACATTAACAGGGTTAGATGAGAAAAATTATATCATACCAATATCAAGTGTAATAAATTAAGTGTTTAATAACAAAAAATACAATGCAAAAAAGTCTAAATTGAAAGTTAGTAAAAAAGTAATATAGGTTTGTATACTACTTTTTCTAACTATTTTTTTAAATATTTTTCTTTTAGTACTTGATATTCCTCTTCTTTAATCTCTATTTCATTATATTTTTCAAATTTAACAATTTCATCTTCTTCATAAAAATAATGAATTTTATATTGATAATAATGTATTCTAGAATAACCATTATTAGTTTCTGTATTGAAATAAATTGTATAACGGATACTTTCATTTCCTAAAATATCTTCAAACATATGAATTATATTGTTTTGACTATCTGTAATGTATTGTCCTTTTTCATCAAAATAATAATTGATAATATTACTTTTTGTATCTAAAATATTTGCACTATATTCTTCGATTGATGAAATATAAATAGGAGAATCGTTATAAGGATAGATTTGATTAAAGTTAGAATATGGAATATATTTTAAATAAGAAATATATATTTGAGGGAAAAAATGAACAAGTTCAAAATTTAATATGTTCTACTTTAAATGTACGTGCATAGGTAGAACCATAAGCATTTCTAATTTCTTTTCCATAATCTATACCATCTATTTGATAATATTCATAAAATATTTTATCATCTAATTCTTCGCCATTATAAAACTTAGAAATTGATAATGGTAAATGATTTTGATTATAAGTAATAGAATAATAAATTGGGTTCCTTTAAATCAAGATTATTTTGTATCGTAGTAGGTAATTTATTTTCTCCATACGTAATTTCAAAAATTAGTTTATCATTCTTTGTAATAGAAGAAATTAGTCCATCTTCATTATAAACATATTGATAATTTTCTCTGTCGCTTCCTAGGAAATCTCCTTGTTCATTAAAAGCATAAATAGAATCATCATTATCACAATGAAAAAAATCATTATATTCTCTTGTACATGTCATTTGGAGTACATCTAATGGATTTTCTTCTTTAGAAATATTTGGTTCATAGAGCAAGCTATACAAGAAAGTAGTAAAACTAGGATATAAATTTTAAATTTTTTAATATTTTAAACTCCTTTTTATTATCATAATTATATCTATTTTTCCTCGGCATGTCTATAGAAAATAAAGAATTTATATTTTGTAAAAGGAGTAGGAATTTACCAAAAAATATAGTAAAATAATAATTAGAAAAGAAGGAGTTATAAATATGAATAAAAAGATATTAGGAATAATTGTACTTATTATAATTATACTTGCATTTATCTTATATTATTTTTTTTATATGCAAAGTAAAGATACATTTCTTACCAAATACTATATTTATTTAAATAGTGATAGTGACTATTTATTAGAAATAGATGAAACAGGAAATTTTAAATTGGTTGTACAAAGTATGATGGAATCAGAAGAAGAAATGACAAAAAGAACATATCAATCTACATTTGTAGAAGATGAATTTGTAAGCATAAAATATATATTAAATAATTTTAACTCAAAATATCATTTTGATAGTAATGAAGAATATTTATTTTATTTTTCAAATGATATAGATTATGAAACTTTAGAATCTGATGATTTGAAAGTATTAGAAAAATTGTTAGAAGCTATATATAATATTTCTTTGGGAAAAGAAGAGTTTGAAGGAACTACCAGAAGAAACTATGGTAATAATCAATTAGGTGCAATTCTTCAAAAAATTGATATAGAGGAATATGAAAAAATAAAATTAAAAAATATGGAATCTGGAGAAATTATACAATTAAATGGGGAAAATAAAACCATCGAAATAAAAGATAATAAATTATTTGTAGAAAATAATGAAACAATAATGCAAAATAGTTCTGAAAGCTTTTCAATTGCTGATTTAGATAATGATGGGATAGTAGAAATTATAACAATAACAGTAGATAATACGATTGCTCCACCAAATAATACTACTCATATATATAAATATATAGATAATAATTTTAAAGAAATATTAACATTTTCTATTATGGGAAGTTATGATACAATTTACATAAAAGAACAAGAGATTAAAATTATATATGAACCATATGGAGGAGCACCTGGTTTTGTAGCATCTAATCAATATACATTAGAGTAAAAGGATTATTTTTTGTAATCTTTTTTTTTATTTTGAATAAAATCTAATGGGTGATAATATGGAATGGAAAGTAGGGGATTTGGTAACAAGAAAGTCACATCAAAATGATATGGTTTTTAAAATTATTGGTATAGAAGAAGAAATTTGTTATTTAAAAGGATTAAACATAAGATTATGTGCAGATAGTCCCATATCGGATTTAAAAAAGCATATAGAAGAGAATGATATAGAAGAAGAAAGAGAATTTTTGGAAAAATTAAAACCAGATATTACATTAAATAGAAATGATTACTTTTATTTACCTGGGAAAATACTTCATATAGATGGTGATGAAGAATATTTAAAAAGATGTTTAGACTATTATGAAAAATCGAATATATGGGCTATAGGAATTGTAGAAAAAGAGGAAAATGTAGCTTCTAATATTCGTAATTGGCTAGAAGAATATAATCCAAGTATTGTCATTATAACGGGACATGATGCTTTTTACTCGAAAAAAGGTAAAAAAGATAATATAGAAGCATATAAAAATAGTATAAATTTTGTTAATTCAATTAAAGAAGCAAGAAAATATGAGAAAAGTCATGAGAAGTTAATTATTATTGCAGGAGCTTGTCAATCAGATTACGAAGAACTTATTAAAGCAGGCGCTAACTTTGCATCTAGTCCAAAACGAATCAATATTCATGCCTTAGATCCTGCTATCATTGCTTGTACAATGAGTTTATCAGATATTAACCAAGATATTGATTTAAAAGCAATTTTAGAAAAAACAAAGTATGGTGCTTCAGGAATGGGTGGGATAAGAACAAAGGGAACTATGTATATTGGATACCCTAGATAGGAGAAGAATATGACGATAGAAGAAATTAAAAAAGATTTAAAAGAACATATTGGAAAAGAAGCAATGATAAAATATAGTTTAGGTAGAAATAAATATGAAAGTTATCATGTAAGAGTAAAAGAATTATATGAGTACATATTTTTAGTAGAATTACCAAAAAGTGATAATAGAGTGAAATCATTCTCTTATGTAGATGTTATTACAAAAACAATAAAAATTGATTATTAAGAAAAAATCGCAAAACACTTGCATTTTTAGTAAATTTATTATATACTGAAAATGTAAATTATACTGAAGGGAGAGATTAACTTGAAAATTACATCTGTAAGCGTACGTAAAGTAGACAAAGAAGATTCACGTATGAAAGGAATTGCTTCAGTTCTATTAGATGACTGCTTTGCTGTTCATGATATTAGAATTATTGAAGGAGATAACGGATTATTTATCGCAATGCCAAGTCGTCAAACTGCAACTGGTGGATATCGTGATATAGCACATCCAATTAACCAAGAAGTTCGTAAAATGTTTGAAGATGCAATCATTGGCGAATACAATAAAGAAGCTGAATAAGCAAAACTTACCGATTGGTAAGTTTTTTTCATAAATAATTCCTTTTTACATATAGTGAATTAGAGGAGGCAATTTATGGACAAGATAGAAACAATGGTTACATCATATAATCACAATGTAACAATTAATGAAAGAAAAAATATCGTGATAAGTGGAGTAAAAAGAATTGATAGTTTTGATAATGAAGAGTTTTTAATGGAAACAACAATGGGATATATGGTTATTAAAGGTGCAGAATTAGAAATTATAAAATTAGATACATATCAAGGAAATGTTTCTATAAAAGGAAGAGTCAATAGTATTACTTATATGGAAAATTCTAATAAAAAAGAAAAAGAAGATGGAATTTTTGGGAAGTTATTTAAATGATAAATTTAAATGTACAAATTATGACGTTAATTGCATCTTTTTTATATGGAGTTTTCTTTTCAATTTTAGTAAACATCAATTATAAATATTTATATCAAAAAAATATAATATTAAGAATTATTTTTACATTTTTATTTGTTATTGTAAACGTATTATTATACTTTATAATTATCAAAAAAATAAATAATGCAATACTTCATCCTTATTCATTTGGCATGATTTTAGTCGGATTTTGTTTACACTATCATACCCACAAGTTGGTTGTCAATCATAAGAAAAAATGATATACTAGACTCATGATAGAAGGTGATAAAATGACTACAAAAAAGAAAATTCCAAGGGCATCAAAAAATAGACTGATTATTTTTGGAACAATATCTATTTTTTTAATGGGTAATCTTGTAGTTAATTTTATCAATTATATGATTAATATAAATCAATTAAAAGAAACTCAAAGAAAGTTAACAAGTGAGCTTTTATCTTTAAAAGAAGATGCTGAAGATTTATCAACAACGATTCAAAAATTAAAAGATCCTGATTATATTGCTAGATATGCAAGAGAAAAATATGATTATTCAACAGATGGAGAATATATTATAAAAATAGAAGAAAAGGAAGAAAATGATAGTTTAGAAGTAAATGAAAATAAAAAATATCCAATTTATATTTATGGTAGTGTTATTGTATTGGTAGGCATCTTTATTTATATTGTAAAACGAAAATAACATAGGCTTCAGTCTATGTTATTTGTTATTTTATAATTTAAAGTCATTTATAATATCATCTTCCATATTTTTCCCATCATAATAAGTTTTTGATTTAAATTTACTAAATAGTCCTATAATATTAGAGGGAAATTTTTTTACTAATTTGTTATAACTTGTAATAATATCGTTGTAGTATTTACGAAGTGCAGTGATTTCAGATTCAGATTCATTTAAATTTAATTCTATTTTTATAAACTCATCATTGTCTTTTAAATCACTATATTTTTCAGCATAAGCCTGAAATTCATTTAAAGCATCATATAAAACACGGTCAAGATCAAAATTAGAAATTTTTTTAGAACGTAATTTATCAATCATGACAAGTACTTCTTCACCATCTTCTGTATTTGGTTTTATAATGCCAGTTGCCTTATTTAATAAATCAAATCTTTTTCTAAGTATAGAATCAATATTTGCTTCAGCTTCATTAATACGAATAATATATTCTTGATATTTATTGTATGTAGTAACATACCAAATCAAAATAAAACATATTAAAATGCAAGCCAAACAAACTGCTAAACATACTACTACTATATCCATACAATCACCTATAAAGCATTATAACAAATTATTTATGAAATATCAATTATTCGGTATAAATTCTGGACTGTAATTGATTGCTTCATCAAAAGAAATAAAGTCAACATAAATCATTAGTAATAATTGCCATTTTCCAGTAGAAGGTTCACTTAAGATAATATGATCTCTTCCTGATTGTTCAATAATTCCTACAAATTCTCGATCTCTAAATTCATTAGAATCAGGGAAGGTCATATGTACTCTTACTTTTTTTCCTTTATTTAATCTTAAAATATTTTCAATATAAGATTGTTCTAATGGATAATCTGTGAGTGTTGCTGATTGTTGATTTGGTGTAGGCATTCCTCCTGAATATAAAGGTGTACCTGGAAAGTTATTATTTCCAAAATAACTATTGTTCATTTAATCATCTCCTAGTAAAAAATGTATTCAAAAAGAATGAAAATATGTTACAATTAAATAGATTAGTATTGATAGAAAGAAGGAATATTATGAAAGTTAGTGTAGGAATATCAAATCGTCATGTACATTTAACCAAAAAGCATTTAGAAATATTATTTGGAAATGGATATGAATTAGAAGAATTAAAGTCATTAAAACAGCCAGGACAGTTTGCTAGTAATGAAAAAGTAACAATTGAAACACCAAAATCAAAGATAGAAGGAGTACGTGTTTTAGGGCCAGTACGTCCTTATACACAAGTAGAAGTATCAAAGACAGATGCAATAAAATTAGGAATCGAACCACCTGTTAGAGATTCAGGAAAACTAGAAGGTAGTAGTCCAATTACGATTATTGGACCAAATGGAAAAATAGAATTAGAAGAAGGTTGTATTTTAGCGACTCGTCATATTCATATTACACCAAAAGAAAAAGAAGAATTTGGATTATCAGATGTTTCTAAAGTATGTATAAAAGTAAATGGAGAAAAAGGGGGAATATTAGATAATGTATATCTAAAAGTAGCAGATGAATCTTACTTTGAATTACATCTTGATACAGATGATGCAAATGCTTTTCTATTAAAAAATAATGATGAAGTGGAAATACTAGTAGGTGAAAATTGTGAGCAATGAATTTCGTATTTGTGATAAATGTAAAGCTACAAATGTAGAATCTTTAACCAAAAAATTAAAAGAAATAGATAATAATGCATCTATTATTATTGGTTGTCAGAATTTATGTGGGATTGGTAGAACAAAAAGTTTTGCAATTGTAAATCATATTCCAGTAATTGCTGAAAATGAAGATAAATTAGTAGAAGAAATTAAAAAGAAAGTAAAATAAATAAATGATATGGGGGATATTATGGGAAAAATAATTGTAATTGAAGGAATTGATGGATCTGGAAAAGCGACGCAGAGTAAACTTTTAAAATATCATTTAATGAAGGAAAAGTTTCCATTTTATGAAATTGCTTTTCCAGCTTATAAAAAAGAATCATCTTATTTTGTAAGACAATCTAATTTTTTACACATTTCTATAATTTCAAATACAGTCATTCTTTCATAATTCATTAAAAATTTATATACAACCTCTCCTTTTAACAGAATATGATAATCTTTAGAAATTTGATAAAGCATTTCTATGTCAATATATAAATTATGAGAATCAGTTTCAAAATGTTTACTCATAAAAAATCCAATTATCATATATTTAGATAATTCTTGATAGAATTCCTGTTTTGATAAAGTATCAGTATTTTTCTTTTCAAAAATTCTATGAGTAACTTGCTTTTTTAATGGGGCATAACGAGTCGTTTTTTCAGATATTATTGATTCAGCATTTTCAAATTCTTCTTGTAAGCAAGGCAAAATACCATCTATTTGTTTTTCTAAATATTTTTTATGTTCTTCCATATAAGGCTCTTCTGAAGATTGCTCTTTTATAAATTCTAATTGGTAATAAAAAGTTTCAATATGATAAGTACTGGCAATTTTTTTATTACTTTTTCGCTTTGCATTATTGAAATTGTAATTTTTGATATGAACCCCGTTTCTTGGACATAGAAACGAGGTTTTTATATGAGTAA
>CANSDD010000023.1 GCA_947645535.1 uncultured Mycoplasmatota bacterium | reverse complement strand
GATTCCTAGTCTTTCATAATTGTCAATACATTTTTTGAAAGTTTTTAAGCGATTGACATAATTTTTTTATTTTTTTACTAAAACGTGTTATACTATATATGGATATAGATGTAGAGTAGTGGTGAATTTGTATGGCAGAAAATAAAAAGAAAATTTATATTGTACTTACTTATAGTGGAACGATATTATCAAGAATTATTCGTGCTTATACAGGAGATGAATATAGTCATGTATCAATCGCACTTGATAAGGATTTAGAAGAAATGTATAGTTTTGGAAGATTAAATCCTTATAATCCACTTTATGCTGGATTTGTACATGAAAAATTATTGAGTGGAACATTTAATCGTTTTAAGAAAACGACAACAGAAATTTTATCAATTACTGTATCTGATACTCAGTATGAAGAAATTAAACAGATTGTAGAAAACTTTAAATCAAAATCAAAAATATATCATTTTAATATTATCGGATTATTCGCAGTAGGATTAGGTGCAAAATATAAAAAAGAAAATTACTATTATTGTGCCGAATTTGTAAAATATGTAGTAGAACAGGCTAGACTAAATTTAGAGTTGCCTGAAATAGTAAAGCCAATGGATTTTTATCAATTAGATAAAATGAATGTAGAATATAAAGGAATACTTAGAGATTATGCTTTTATAAGAGAAGATAGAAAACAAATGGTTAGTGTAGAATACTAACTTTTTTTTGATTTTATTTAATTCTACCTCTAGTATAGTTTATTTTATAACTCTTATGGTATAATTAAGACAATAGAGGAGTGCTCATAATGATAGAATTAAGAAATATTACAAAAATATATCATAGTAAAAAAGGAACATCTACCAAAGCCTTATATAATATTGATTTAAATATAGGAAATACAGGTATGGTATTTATTGTTGGGAAAAGTGGAAGTGGAAAAAGTACTTTATTAAATTTACTAGGTGGATTAGATAATCCTACAAATGGAGATATTGTTATAAATGGAAAGAAAATTAGTACATTTACAGAGAAAGAATATGATTCCTATCGTAATTCTCACGTAGGATTTATTTTTCAAGAATTTAATGTATTAGAAGAATATAATGTTTATCAGAATATAGAACTTGCCCTTAAATTACAAAATGAAAAAACATCAAAAGAAAATATTCAAAAATTATTAGAAATACTAGGAATTGAAGAGTTAAAATTTAGAAGAATAAATGAATTATCAGGCGGACAAAAGGGAAGAGTCGCAATTGCACGGGCGCTTGTTAAAAATCCAGAACTTATTTTAGCGGATGAACCAACAGGTAATTTAGATCAAAAAACAGGAAAGCAGATTTTTGAAATTTTAAAAAATATCAGTAAGGACAGATTGGTGATTATTATTTCCCATAATATGGAAGCAGCAAGAGAATATGCAGATAGAATTATTGAACTAAAAGATGGAAATATAGTATCTGATACTGGAAAATCAATCAATATAGAAAATTCTACATTAGAATTAAAAAAATCTAAATTACCATTTCCATATGCTTTTAAAATGGCTTTTACAAGATTTAAGATGAAACCATTTAGATTATTTATGACAGTTATTTTAACCGCTATGTCACTTATCTTTATGGGCATAACAGTCAACTGTGCACTATTTCAAACAGAAAGATTTGTCACAAATGTAATGAAGGATAATAAAGACTATGTATATGATATTCACTATTCTTCCTTTGGAAGATTTGGGTTAGAAGAAGATTTTGAATTAACAGATAAGAACATTCAAGAATTAAAACAAATTACAAATTCAAATTTAAACGTAGGATATATATTATATGATAATGGAGCTATATTAAATTTTAAATTTGGTAAAAATGATAATTCATCAGCTTATTATATAGAGCCATCTGAACTACATTTTATTGAAATAGAAGATGATAGAATCTTAGAAAATATCATTGGAACAGTCCCACAAAATTCTAATGAAATTGTAATCCATAAATACTTAGCAGATTATATCATCAAATATGGAATTGTGCTAGCCGATATCAGTCTATATATCCCTAAAAACTATAATGAAATAGTAACTTCTAAAAAGGAAATTAAATTAGGAGAAAATAGTGTCATTATAACAGGAATTATAGATGAGGATGATAGGTTATACCTAAAAGCCAAAGAAACAGAAAAATTTTCATCTGAAAAATTAGAAAATTATTTTCATTCAAATTATCAATCAAAAGGAAATATTACTTATGTGAAAGGTTTTACAGATAACGCTATTTTAAGAGGAGATAAGACATCTATTTTATCAAAAATAGAATTAAAAAGTGATAGAGGAACAAGCGCAACAAATGAGATTAAAGTTATTGAAGAAGATACTAGAATAATTACAAAAGAAGAAGAAACAAATGTATTTTCACTTGATAAAAATGAAGTTATTTTATCTTTAAATTCCTTAAAAGAATTAGAAGGAAACTTTGATACAAAATTTAATACTTATTTAAAAGAGCATGGAAATGGAATTTATTCTGAATTATTAGAAGAATTTACATCCATTTATATCAAAGAAAATATAGATAATGTATCTGTTTACTTAAATTCTTTATCAGAAGATGATTTAGATGGAAAGAGAATCCCTCTTCAATTAATTGGTGTATCACTTAACGAAAATAATTATATTAGTAATGAGTATGTAGAAGAATATGAACCGATTATTAAGAAAGTTACTTATGTCAAAGTATATGATAATAACATAGAACATTTAATGAATACCTTTAAACAATTAGTGTTACGTACTCATTTGGGAGATAAAGAATATGGAAATTATTACAATTATTCTGTTAATAATTTAGAATATATGACTACTGTTATAGGTCTCTATGATACTCTTCTCTTATATATATTGATTGTAAGTATGATATTTATATTATTTACATTTTTATTATTTTCTAACTTTATCACACTTTCTATTTCATATTCTAAAAAAGAAATTGGTATTTTAAGAAGTCTTGGTGCAAGAAATGTGGATATTATTAAAATATTTGTCTATGAATCATTGTTCATTGGATTGATTTCTTGGATTATATCTATGGTAGGTTTTTTCATTATTTGCCATTTCTTAAATCAATCCTTGTTTGGAAATAGCTATTTTATTATGAGAGGAATTATTATGCATCCTTTGATACCAATTATTACACTTGCCCTTACTATCTTTATTGCTTTATTTGTAACAACAGCACCTATTACAAGGATTACTAAAATAAAACCAATTGATATTATATTAAATAGATAGGAGTATAAATATGATAGAATTAAAACATGTAAAAAAAATATATCATAGTAAAAAAGGAACATCTACAACTGCCCTTAATGATATCAATCTTACCATTGGAAATAGAGGAATGGTATTTATTGTAGGAACAAGCGGAAGTGGAAAGTCAACTTTACTTAATATATTAGGTGGATTAGATGGACTTACAAGTGGAAACATGATAATTGACCAAAGAGATGTTAGCAACTTTAAGGAAAAAGAATTTGATGCTTATCGGAATTCTTATATAGGTTTTATCTTTCAAGATTATAATGTATTAGAAGATTATAATGTGTATGAAAATATTAGTCTAGCTTTAAAATTACAGGGAGAAGAAGTAAACGAAGAAAAAGTAAATGCTTTATTAGAACAATTGGAGATTGCAAATTTAAAGATGAGAAAAATAGGGGAGTTATCAGGAGGACAAAAGGGAAGAGTAGCCATTGCAAGAGCGCTTGTTAAAAAGCCAGAACTTATTTTAGCAGATGAACCAACAGGAAATTTAGATAGTGAAACAGGAATGCAAATTTTTGATATATTAAAACGAATTAGCGCTAAAAAATTAGTGATTGTTGTTTCTCATGACATAGATGCGGCACATAAATATGCAGATAGAATTATAAAAATAGAAGATGGAAGTATCATAGAGGATAGTGGTATGATAGATTCCCAAACAGAAAATAGTCTGAAATTAAAAAATTCTACATTACCAATTTCCCATGCTCTTAAAATGACTTTTAGAAGTTTTAAAAGAAAACCAATAAAGCTTATTATGACTGTTATTTTAACTTCTATTGCGCTTGTGTTTATGGGGCTTGCTGTGAATTCAGTTTTGTTTGATAAGGCAAGGTTTGTAGCAAATAATATGAGAGATAATAACAATCATGTATATGAAATTCAAAAGGTAGAAAAAAAGTTAAATGAAGATGGAAGTGGATATAGAAGAGGTTTAAGTCTAACAGAAGAATATCTAAAAGAAATCAAAGATATTACTAAGGGTGAATTAAATCCTGTTTATTCATTATATGATAATGGTAATCTTTTATATTTTGAGTTTGGAGAAGCAAAAAATCCCTCTTCCTTTTATAGTATTGCTCCATCATTTGATAATTTCGTAGAAATAGTAGATGATAGAGTACTTGGCGCAATAATTGGGAATATTCCAAAAGAAAATAATGAAATTGTTGTTCCAAAATACTTTGCAGATTATATGATGGAATACGGAATTGTACTAGTAGATAATAATTTATATATTCCAAATAGTTATGAAGAGATTGTAACCTCTAAAAAAGAAATCAAATTAGGAGAAAATAAAGTCATTATCACAGGTATTTTAGATGAAGATGATAGTTTATTTTTAAAAGCTAAGGAAGATGGATATTTTGAATCACAAGAATTAGAGTCTTATTTTCATGAAACATATACTAGAGTTAATACTATTTATGTGAAAGGATTTACTGAAAGTGCAATTTTAAGAGAAAATAAAAGAAAAATATTAGATAGTGTATCTATATTAGATAGAAATGGAAATATTAGTAATTCGATATCAAGTTATTCAGATGGAATTGAGAGTTTGACGAAAGATATTTCTGTGATTACAAAAGATGGAAAACAAACAATTTCTTCATTAGAAAAAAGTGAGATAATATTATCTTTAGACGCAATTAAAAAATTAGATAAAGATTTTGATAATAAATTTACAAATTATTTATTGGAACATAATGATGGGATTTATAATGAATTATTAGAGAATTATCTTGAAATATATATGAATGATATCATTCAAAATAAAATATTGTATTTGAATTTCCATATGTTTCTCTATGATGATACTTATCAAAATATTGAGCAACAAATTGTAGGGATATCTTTAGAAGATATGAATTATATTAGTAATCAATATGTAGAAGAATATGAGCCTGTTACCAAAAGTATATATAGTGTTATTATCTATGAAGAAGATTTTAATAAAATAAGAAAAATATTTTCAAAGTTTAAATTTGGAGAAGAAGAAAATCTAGAAAGTGGGACTTATTATTGGTTTACAACCTTACATAGTGATAATCTAAGCTGGGTAATTTCTACTTATCAGTATTTAATGATTTATTTTATCATTATTGGAATTATATTTACTTTATTTACATTCTTATTATTTTCTAATTTTATTGGTATTTCTATTTCTTATTCTAAAAAGGAAATTGGAATATTAAGAGCAATGGGAGCTAGTAAGAATGATATCATTAAAATATTTGGTTATGAATCTATTATTGTTGCTTTTTTGGCATGGATTCTTTCTTTTGGAGGCTGGATAGTAGTATGTAAATTATTAAATCGATGGATATTTGCAAGCTTATTTTATTCATTAAATAGTATTGTCATGAGTCCATATTTACCAATTATTTTATTATTATTCACACTCTTTATCGCAATTTTTATTACAATATGTTCTATTAAAAAGATTACAAAGATTAAACCAATGGATGCTATATTAGATAAATAAAAAGTACTATTTTTTGCTTTAGAATAGTGCTTTTTACTTTATTATTGTTTAAAGAAAAAATTATTGTATAATATATACGGAGTTGATATTATGATTTTAAATGTAAGTGGTAGAACAGATATAGTTGCTTTTTACACCAATTGGTTTATGAAACGGTTAGAGGCTGGCTTTGTGGATGTTAGAAATCCATTTAATCCGAAATTAGTTAGTAGAATCCATTTTGAAGATGTAGATATGATTATGTTTTGTACAAAAAATCCAATCCCAATGTTAAAATATATAGAAAAAATAGAGAAACCAATGTTATTCCATGTTACATTAACTCCTTATAAAAAAGATATTGAGCCAAATGTAATACCCAAGGGAATGCTAATAGAAAGTATAAAAAAATTATCTAATTTGATAGGAATTGATAATATTTATATACGTTATGATCCTATTTTTATTAGTGATACATATACAGTAGAATATCATAAGAGAGCATTTTCTAATTTATGTAGCTTATTAGATGGTTATGTAAAATATATTATTGTATCATTTATAGACGATTATAAAAACGTACGAAAGAATAAAAGAATACTAAAATATAGAAAATTTAATGAAGAGGATTATAAAGAAATAGGAATTAGTTTTAGTAAAGTGGCGAGAGAACATGGTATGACTGTTCAGACTTGCTTTGAAGAAAGAAATTTAGCTGAATATGGTTTTATAAAAGGTGAATGTATTTCCCATGAACTTGCTTATAAGTTAACTGGTAAGATATTTAAGAGTTGGAAAGCGAGAAAAGGAGGAAATTGTAATTGCGTAGAAATGGTAGATATTGGGGTATATAATTCTTGTAAGCATTTTTGCAAATATTGTTATGCCAATTATGAAGAGGAAAAAGTAAATAAAAATTATAGCAATCATGATCCTAATTCTTCACTTTTAGTTGGTCATATAGAAAGTGATGATGTGATAAAAGTAAGAAAATAGTTCATTTAAAAAATGAGCTTTTTGAAAGAACATAATAAGAATAAATTGATAGAAAGACATGATTTTATATATTGTTAGATAATAGAATTTTATTTATTTACTTGCGCTTTTCTCTATTCATCAGAGAAATATCTTTGTACAATCATAATACTCCTTATTATCGTGATTTTAGTCATGTTAATAAAAATAGTACCAACTGTATAAGTCGGTACTAAATCCAAAATTTAGGAATAGTACCTAACTCTACAAAACTAGGTATTCCTTTTTTATTTTATTCAAGTTTCCTTGACATATTCATAATAACATAATTTTTTAATTTTTACAACTTCCTGATTTTTTTCGATAGTGTTTCCAAAGTTGAAAAGTATAGCTCTTTTTATCAAATAATAGAAGGTTAAAAATGAATTGCAATATATGCAAAAAAACTAAATAGTTTTGTGCAAAAGCAAACTTAAAAAGTTTATCAGAGTAAACTAGGGCTAAACAAAATTATATTTCAAAAGAAAATAAAAAAACAGTATTTATAAAAAGGATTTTTGAATAATAGTTATAAACAAAAATTTTTTTGTTAAAATATAAGGTTTTCATACTACTTATGTAGTATATTATTAGTAGAGGGGTAGGTATCTATGTTGTAATCAATATACATTATAACAGATATATTAAAATATGTAATAAAAAGGGAAAAAAATAGTATATAGGAAGAAAGTTTAGATGAAATTGCAAAAATTCGTAGGAATGCAAAGTAGAAATCGCGAAAAAGTTAACTTTAAAAGAGGTTGATATAGAATAAGAAAACGAATCTTATTATGATTTAATCATAACAATGTAAAGAGAAAAACAGATATATACCTTGTTTGTTTCTTTTATAGTATAATATTGTAGAATAGGAGTAATAAATATGAATAAGAAAAAAAAGCAAGGTCAAACAAAAATAATATCATCTGTAATTGCTGTAATTGCAATATCAATTTATGGAATGTATGGAGAAGAAATTTATGAAAATCTATTTGGACCTAATATTACATCATCTTATGATATGAGTAGTATACCTGCCTATGCAGATAGACCATATGTGATTATCAATAATAATAAACCAGAATTTGATGAAAAGGATTATACAACTACATCATTTGAAAGTTATAGTGATTTAGATTTATTAGAAAGATGTGGAGTCGCCTATGCCAATATTGGAAAAGATTTAATGCCTACTGAAGAGAGAGGCTCTATTGGAATGATAAAACCATCTGGTTGGCATACAGTCAAATATGATAATGTGGATGGAAAATATTTATATAATCGTTGTCATTTAATTGGATATCAATTAACTGGGGAAAATGCCAATCCCCAAAATTTAATCACTTGTACTAGATATATGAATACTGTTGGCATGTTAGAATTTGAAAATAAAGTGGCTAATTATATTAAAGAAACTGGAAATCATGTATTATATAGAGTAACTCCAGTTTTTGAAGATAATAATTTAGTAGCAACAGGAGTACAAATGGAAGGTTATTCTGTAGAAGATCATGGAGAAGGAATAGAATTTAATGTGTTTGTTTATAACGTACAAGATGGAATAGAAATTGATTATAAAACAGGAGAAAGTAAATTGATTGGAGAGTGAAGTATATGAAAGTGTTGCATACAAGCGATTTACACTTAGGAAAAAGTTTATTAGAAGAATCATTTTATGAAGATCAAAAATATATGTTGGAAGAAATCATTCAAATAATAAAAGAAAAAAAAGTAGAAGTTATTATGATTTCAGGGGATATTTATGATAAAAATATTCCCTCTGTAGATGCAGTTCACTTGTTAAATAAGTTTTTAAATGATTTATCAAAAGAGAATATTAAGGTATTGATTATTAGTGGAAATCATGATTCTAACGAGAGATTATCATTTGGTTCTAACTTATTTGATCAACTAAATATTCATATTGAAACAGAATATAAAGGAAAATTAAAAAAATATACATTTCATGATACTAATTTTTATTTACTTCCATTTGTAAAGCCTTTTCATTTAAAAGGAATGGTGAATGAAGAAGAATATAGAACAATCAATAATTCTAATGATATGATGAAATGGATTTTAAAAAATGAAATGATTGATAAATCAAAGAAAAATATTTTATTAGCGCATCAATTTGTAATGAATACTGGAGAAAATATAGAATTTTCAGATTCAGAAAGTATGACAAATGTTGGAACATTAGATGCAATTGATGTAAATTTGTTAGAAGATTTTGATTATGTTGCTCTTGGTCATATTCATAAACCTCAAAAGATAAAAAGAGAAACTATAAGATATTCAGGAACACCACTCAAATATTCTTTTAGTGAAGTAAACGATAAAAAAAGTGTGGTTATTATAGATACAGAAACTATGAATGTAGAATTCGTTTCTATAAAACCCCTTAGAGAACTTAGAGTAATCAAAGGAACTTTTAAAGAGATTTTAAATATGACTCCTAATAATGATTTAATCAGAGTAGAATTGGAAGATACCAATACAATTATTTCACCAATGGAAGAGATTAGAAAAAAATTTCCAAATGCTCTATCATTAAGTTTTACTAATAGAATTTCTAATGAAAATAATACTCTTATGAGTAAATTAGAAGTAACATCAACGACTTCACCAATTAGTTTATTTAAAGATTTCTTTTATGCTCAAAATAATCGTGATTTAACAGAAGAAGAAGAAACATATATGAATAATTTAATATCAACTATTGGAAAGGAGGCTTAATATGCGTCTTAAAAAATTAACTATGCAAGCCTTTGGACCTTTTAAAGATAAAATGATAATTGATTTTGAAACAAATAAAATAGACCAAGGATTGCTACTGATAACAGGAGATACAGGTGCCGGAAAAACAACTATTTTTGATGCAATTTCATTTGCTTTATATGGTGAATCTTCTGGTGAAGTTAGAAAAATAAATTCATTTAGAAGTGATTGGGCGAGTCCAGAGGTAGAAACATTTGTAGAATTAGAATTTTATCATAACCATAAAGAATACACCGTTAAAAGAAGTCCAGAATATATGCGGAAAAGCAAAAGAGGGGATGGCTTTACAAAACAGCCTGCTACTGCTGAATTTGAAATAAATGGTAGAAAAGAGGTAAAAACAACAACTGTTACAAATGAAATTACTTCTTTAATTGGTTTAGATTATAAGCAATTCAGACAAGTTGCTATGCTATCGCAAGGAGAATTTACTAAATTTTTATTAGCTTCTTCTGATGAAAAAACATCTATATTCAGAAAAATTTTTGGTACCGCTCTTTATAGCAACATTATGTTAAAATTAAAAGAAGATTTAGTTTTAAAAGAACAAACATATAATCAAACAAAAGCTAATATTGAAAAAACAAAAGGAAAATTAGAAAATATCAATTATGAGGCACTTACAAATGAAGAACTTATCATAGAATTAGATAAAAAAATAGAAGATAAAAGTGCAAAATTAGAAACTGTAAGAAATAAAAGAGAACAATTAAATGAAAATGTCAAAAAGAAAACAGTAGAATTAAATGAAATAGAAAAGACAAATCAAAAGATAGATACATTAGAAACAAAGAAAGAAAATTTAAAAGTATTAAATGAAAATAATCAAAATATCGAAGAAGAAAAAAATCTTTTGGAATATAATATCAATGTTGTTCCAAAAATAAAAAATGTTATGATGTTAATAGAAAAGGAAGAAAAAACAGAAAAGGAACATAGAGAAAATTTACAAAATTGCTACCTAAAATTAGAAAATATAAATAAACAAAAGAAAGTAAAAGAAGAAGAATTTAAAAAATTAGAAACATTTCCTGATAGATTAGAAAGTGCGAATAATATAATTTCAAAAATAACAGAAGATATCAAAAAATATGAAAATTATAATCGTTTAACATTAGATTTTAGTAAGAATCAAGAACAAATGAAAATATCTTTTCAAAAGTATGAACAAGAAAATAAAAAATTAGAACAGATGCGTAAGGAATATTATTTAAATGAAGCTTTTCTTTTATCAGAAACATTAGAAGAAGGAAAAGCATGTCCTGTATGTGGCTCTAAAGAACATCCACATAAAGCAATAAAACAAGATAATAGTTATGATAAAGAAGATATTGAAAGACAAAATCATATTGTATCAGAAGCCTTTAAAAATAATAAAATTTATGAAACTAGATATGAATCTTTGATGGACGAAATAAATGAATTAAATGTAGATGAAAATATAGATGTTGATAAATTATTGTCGGAATTAATAGTGCGAAAAGAAAATGAAACAAAAAATTTAATGACTATAAAAGCTGAATATGAAACCTTAAGTAAAGAAAAAAATAAATTAGCCTCTTCTTTGATAGAATTAAATAAAGAAATAGAAATTCATGAAAGTACGATAGAAAAAGCAAAATTAGAACTGCATAGATTGGAAAAAGAATTATCAAATATTTATCATTCTTATCAAACAAATAAAGAAATATATGAAAAAAATAAACTAGAAGATAATAAAAGAAAAGAACTAGAAGAGAAAATAAAAGCATATGATAATGAAAAAAATAGTTGTACTTCAATTATAGATATGCTATCTAAAGAATTAGAAGGTAAAGTAAAAGTGAATATAGAAGAAAAAAGTATAACATTAAAAACTTTAACAGAAGAATTTCAAAAGGTAGATGAGGTTTATCTTAGCCTTAATAATCAATTAGAAAAATTGAAGGAAAATACAAAAGAGATGAAAGAATATGTAAATCATTATAAAAAAGAATTAAATGAATATCAAATAATAAAAGGATTAAGTGATACAGCAAATGGAAAATTAGTAGGAAAACAAAGAATAACGTTTGAAAACTATGTACAATCCTATTACTTAAATAGTGTCTTAACTGAGGCTAATAAGAGATTATCAAAAATGACTGATGGAAGATATGATTTAAGAAGAAAAGAAGTATCAAGTACATTAACTGAAAAATTAGGATTAGAATTTTCTATTTTTGATGCTTATACAGGAAAAGAAAGAGAGGTCTCTAGTCTATCTGGTGGAGAAAAATTTAAAGCTGCACTTTCTTTAGCACTTGGTTTAAGTGATTCCATAAGTATGTATGCAGGTGGAATTAAGATTGATGCTCTATTTGTAGATGAGGGATTTGGTTCATTGGATGCTGAATCATTAAATCAAGCATTAAATACATTATCAGATTTGGCTACTGATGATAAATTAGTTGGAATTATTTCACATGTCTCTGAGCTTATTTCAAGAATTGATAAAAAAATAGTTGTGAAAAAAAATAGTAGTAGTACATTAGAAATAGAATCATAAAAAGGAGGCAAGTGAGATGGACAAGAAATTATTGATAATTACTTTCTTTTTAGCGCTTATTCTCTGTCTTGGGGTAACTTTGATAGAAGAGAAAAATAAGAAATTAGAAGTAGATGAAATAACAGATAGTCAAAGATTTAAAGATGAATATGAAAGCTTGAATGGAACAATTCATAAAGAAGATAATGAAATAATTCGAACACTTTATATTCAGGAAGAAAATCCAATCATTTATAAAACAGTAGAAGATGTAAAAGAAATGATAAATAATAAAGAGACTTTTATTTTGTATATTGGAAAATCAGATGATTCTTGGTGTAGAAGTATGATAGAAACATTATTAGAAGTAGCAGATAATTTAATATTAAAACAAATTTATTATATAGATATAACAGATATTGATAAAGAGGAATTAGCACCATTATTAAAGGAAGAAAACATAAATATACCGATAGTAATGATGATAAAAGATGGAAAAATAGTGAATGAAACAGTAGGGATTAGTGAAAAACAAATAGATGGTTATGTGGAATTAACAGATGAAATAAAAGAAGACATGTATCATAAGTTAGAAAGCTTATTAAAATGTGTGACAGAAGAAATTTGCAACGAGGAATTTTAAAAAGGAGAATAAAAATGAAAAGAAATGTATTATTTCATATTCCTCACGCAAGTCTTTATATACCAGAGGAATATAAAAGAGAAACATTATTAACAGAAGAAGAATTAGAAAAAGAAAATTTATTTATGTGTGATTATAGAGTTGATGAATTATTAGAAGATAAAGAAAATGCAATTATTTTTCCGTACTCTCGATTATACTGTGATGTAGAACGCTTTAGAGACGAAAGTGAAACAATGAATCAGTATGGAATGGGCTATATATATACGAAAACAAGTACTGGAGATGAAATGTTTAAACCCAGTCTTGAGCATAAAGAAAAAATTAATAAAATCTATGATGAGCATCATAAAAAATTAGATGAAAAAGTAAGCGAAATATTAAATGTGCATGGAAGTTGCATTATTATAGATTTACATTCTTATTCATCAGAACTTGTATATCGTTTATTTCAATATGAAAATTTACCAGATATTTGTATTGGAGTAGAACCTCTTTATTATAGTGAAGAATTAACTGAACATTTGGTCAATTATTTTAAAAAACATGGTTATTCAGTAAAACTCAATTATCCCTATCAAGGATCTATTATTCCAAATAAATTTTACGGAAAAGAAGAAAATATTGTTTCTATTATGATAGAAATAAATAAAAGAATTTATGAAGATGAACCAAAAGTATTCAAGAAAATATTGCATGGTGCACTTAAATTTTAATATTAGAATTTTTTCTAAAAAGCAAATTAGAACTTGAGATTTGCTTTTTTTAGTGTATAATAGAAACCAATTATTTTGATGAAGGAGGGATTGTATGAGAATATCATTAAAAGCTCGTACAGTAATTACAATTGTATTTGTATTGTGTTTAGGAGCTTATATCACTTTAGATTGCATCAAACTAAAACAATCATCATTTGGAACAAAACCAATTATTACAGTTTGGTCAAATGGAAAAGAGGAAGCACCTAACTATAGTACATATATCGGATTAGGATATACAGTAAAATACTCATGGAATATGAACAACAAGACAACAGCAGAAGAAGTAAAAGCACCAAATTATGGAGCAGAATTTAAATTATTTGGCTTTATTCCTATATGGAATTGGATAAAATAGACATAGTCATTTGACTATGTTTTCCATTTATATAACTGTTTTATATAGAAGTATGCTATACTAAAAATAGAATGGAGGAAAATAGATGAAAGATAAATTGACTTCTTTAAAAGATATTTATGATGTGTGCATCAATCAAGTAGATGGAAATATGACTTATATGTATAAAAAAGAAGAGATGATTCAATGGAATATTAATGGTATTACTATTTATATTGAGAGTAATCAGATTAGAATTAAGAAAGATAAAAAAACAATTTTAGAATATCAAGTGAATAAAAACTATAATGAAATATATCAAATATTATTAGAATGTAATGGAGATTTTAAGAAAAAAGAAAGTTTTATAGATAAATTAAAAAATAAACTAAAAAAGATGAGATAGATGCATCACCAATTTTCAAAAATGTCTTAATATATATTGAATTACTATTTTATATATAATGAATTTTATCATACAAAAATAGTAAAAATGTCTATTGACTTTTTTTGATTTTTTTAATATTATACTGGAAGATATTTTGTGTAAGGGCAAAATTTTTTTAAGGAATGTGGTAAGATGGGGTTATTTGCAACATATTTTTTATACTTTCTTCTTTATTCCTTTTTTGGATGGCTAATGGAAGTAATCTGTAAATTATTTGAACTAAAAAAATTTGTCAATAGAGGTTTTTTAATTGGACCTATTTGTCCGATTTATGGTTATGGAGTACTTAGTATTATTTTACTAATTGGAAAAGATACCTCTGATATTTTAGCAGTTTTCTTAAAATCAATTTTAATTTGTTCCTTATTAGAATATTTTACATCTTATATTATGGAAAAACTATTTAAAGCTAGATGGTGGGATTATTCGAAAAAGAAGTTTAATATCAATGGACGTATCTGTTTAGAAACGATGATACCATTTGGAATACTTGGATGTTTTGTAATTTATATCATTCATCCTAGTATTGTAAAATTAGTGGGGTTATTACCAGATATTTTAAGATATGTAATTGCCTTTTGTTTCTGTTTTATTTATCTTATTGATAATATCATTTCTTTTAATATTATGAATAGGATTAAAAATGAAATTCAAAAACAAAAGACAGATAATACAGAACAAATTCGTAAAAAAGTACTTTATTGGATAGAAACAAATTCTATTTTTTACAAGCATATAAAGAATGCCTATCCAAGATTTAAAATTTATTATAGAAAGGTAGGGAAGAGAAATCATGATGAATCTAATTGAATATGTAAGAAAATATGGAAATATTAGTTTTAAAGAAAAAGAAATTAACGATATTGATAACTTAGTTTTCTCTTCTTTATCATATCTTAATTTTTCATCTACAAGTATAGAGGAAAATAATCATTCCTTAGAAAAAGTAGGAAGGGAATATTTAAAAACACATTCCTATAGAGCAGTAAAAAAATTAGGAATTGCTCAAAAAGATGCTTACAAATTATTAAAAGTTGCTATTATGAAAGAACGTTATAAGAATATAATTGTGTCTGACTATGTATATAAAACAAATAAAGAAATGCAATTTAGTGCAGTAACATTTCACATATCTAAAAATTTGAAATATATTTGTTTTGAAGGAACAGATGAGAGAATTAGTGGATGGAAAGAAGACTGTAGATTAGCTTATATGTTTCCTGTTCCAGCACACCTAGAAGCAATCAATTATGTCAATCAACATGTTGAATTATTTGGCCCTAATGTCATTTTAGGTGGTCATTCAAAAGGGGGCAATTTGGCTTTGATTGCAGGTATGTATATTCAAAAATATAAAAAAAGAAAAATAAAAAAAGTATACAATAATGATGGACCAGGGTTGTTAGAAAAAGAATTTCATTCTAAAGAATATAATCAAATAAAGAAAAGATATGTTCATATTGTTCCTAATTCTAGTGTTGTAGGAGTACTTCTGAATCATGATACTTATACAGTAGTAAAATCAAATAAGAAAAATATTTTGTGTCATTCTATGGCTACTTGGATGATAGATAAAAATGGATTAGTAAAAAGTACTTTATCAGAGAAAAGTAAAAGATTAGAAAGCAGTATTTTATCTTGGCTTAGTATGTATAGTAATCAACAAAAAAATAAATTAACTAATTCATTATTTGGAGTATTTGAAGATTCTAATGTAGAAGATTTTGTGAAACTTAGAAAATTGCCAAATCTTATTAAAGTACTTTTTCATATTAAAAAGATGGATTTAGAGAGTAAAAGAATTACATTTGATTTATTTTCATATAATTATTCTAATATGAAAAATTCATAGATTTTAGAGTAAACTATACATTTTTACTCTTTTTTTGGTATAATAATGTTAGAAAGAAGGCATCGTTTTAATGAATATAGAAGTAAAACAGTTATTAGATGTTGACGAAAAGACACTTGAAAAGATAACAGATTGGATGTATAGATGGTGGGGATATAAAGACGGCTATTCATTAGAAGAAGTCTGGTGCTATATGCGGCACTCTTTATTAAAAGATAGAATGCCACAAACTTATGGATTATATTTAGAAGGAGATATTATTGGTATGTATCAATTTCTGTATGAAGATTTAAGTATTAGACCAGATATATATCCATGGCTAGCCAATGTATATATAGATGAAAAATTTAGAGGAAAAGGTTATGCTAGAGTATTATTGGAAAGTGTTAAATTGACAGCATCTAAATTAGAAAACGTAAAAGAGTTATATTTATATACAAAACATGAAAACTTTTATGAAAAATTTGGTTGGGAATTTATCTCTGAAATTGACACTTATAGTAAAAATCCTAGATTTCAAAGATTATACAAATTTATTATAGAAAAATAGTTTTACTATTTAAAAAAGAAAAGAATGAAACATATGAAAGATGAATTGTTTATGTATTTGCGCCTCAATATGAAATTGATGCCTATTGATAGAGGAAATATATTTGAAGATCCTCTGAATGAAGTTTTAATGAAAAATGAAGATGGAGAAGTAACAGGTGGAGGAACATTTTTAGATAAAGATGGAAAACCTACTTCTTGTGACATTGAAATAAAAACAACAACAGAAAATAAAGACAAGGTAATATCCTTTTTGAAAAAATTAGATATTATAGCGAAAAAAAGTTATATTGAAATAAATGGAGAAAAAATAGAAATTGGTGCTTCAGAAGGTTTAAGCTTAGGATTAAATGGAACTGATTTAGAACAAGAAATATATGATACATATGATTCTAATATATTGTTAGAAGAAATAGAAGAAAAATTAGGAGATAACGGAAGATATTATAGTTATTATGTTGGAGATAAATATACCTATTTATACTTTTATGGCTCATCTTATAGCAAAATGAAAGAGATAATAGAAGAATATACAAAGACTTCTCCTATATGCGAAAAATGTGTGATAGAACCAATATAAGGAGTATGATATGAATAATGATTTATTTGTAAGAAAAATTGTATTTGAAAGAGAAAAGGTAGAGGATTTCAACACATATCCCTTTAACATTGAGGTTATAAAAGGCTTAGAAGAGATAGAACTACAAAAACCAGTTACTTTCTTTGTAGGAGAAAATGGGATTGGAAAATCTACTTTGATAGAAGCAATTGCGATTGCTCTTAGATTAAATCCTGAAGGAGGATCACAAAACTTTTGCTTTAGTACTAAAAATACACATTCAGAATTATCAAACTATAGGGACTTTCCAAAAATAAAAGTCACAAATTGACAAAAAGAAAACAACAACT